>JAFGPB010000005.1 GCA_016926205.1 Bacteroidales bacterium | reverse complement strand
ATTGCCTGTTACAGCAAGATCCTCCGGCTGTCCTTTCGATCATTTTGAAGATGATCCCGAGGGATGATCTTCGTTATGGTCTTCCAGGACGAAGTGTCTTTCAGAACACCGCATGAATGCTCTTCCGAAGAACAGAATCCATTTGATGTACAACACCGCAGGTTCTAAACCAGTGATGTTGTTGAAAACCAGGAAATGCACAAGGCATTTTCCGGTTCTCATCCTGAAACTCAATCGCGCAAAGAACGACAAGCGAACTTCAGCGATTTACCGGAATCAGGAGAGGAGCTCTTCTTATCCGGACTTCGGCTACCTTCGGTGTGCAGATCTTGCGATCTTATGATCCGGTTCCGGTCACAATTAAGTGGCCTTTCCCTTCTCCACATCTCCGGTGCAACCTTTTATCGCTCACCTGGTAGACCAAAACTACAAAAATACCCATTACCTGTTATGCAATCACCTTCATAGATTTCAACCCTGTATGCACATGAGTTATTAACAATGGTTAATAACTTTTAAAACCATCGATATGTGCACAGTGTTGGATTTCCCAAAATTTGTTAAATCTCCTGAAAAAGTCCTGAAAGTCACACATGTTGTTGCACGTCTTGCTAAATTTATTCCATTATAAAACAGGATTCTGTTATGATGTTCCGGACAACGGTATCACGGTGTCTCATGTCATAAGTTCAATCGTATGGATAATACTCAGATTATGAAAAAATCAGTGCTTCTTTTCTGTTTGTTCCTGGTGGGCATTGATATGTTTCCACAGGAGCTGGCTACTGTTTCAGGCCGCATTTTTGACAACTCCACAGGTGAACCATTGCCATATGCAACGGTTACTATGAATGCTCCGGGCGAACAGGACATGATTGCCGGTGTGATTGCGGGTGAAGACGGCCGCTTTGTGATTTCCGGACTCAACCCGGGTGAGTATGTCGTAAACTGTTCATTTATTGGTTATGTGTCTGCAGAAATATCATTGCTTGTCGGTGACCTCAACAGGAATTTTGACCTGGGAAGAATCGGACTGGAACCTTCTTCTTCGGAGCTCGACGAAGTGGTGGTTGAAGCAAAGAAAGCTGTCATTTCAGCGGATCTCGACAGGAAAACCTATAATATCGAAGACAATCTGATCCGGTCCGGAGGATCCGTACTGGAAGCCATGAAAGGACTTCCCGGCATTACGGTTGACCAGGAAGGCAGGGTCATGCTAAGAGGCAGTGACAAGGTGGCCGTTCTGATCGACGGTCAGCAATCCAGCCTGACCGGCTTTGGCAATCAGAAGGGTCTGGACAATATTCCGGTATCCAACATTGAGGCCATTGAAATCATCAACAATCCGTCCGCGAGGTACCTTGCCTCCGGTATGGCCGGAATTGTCAACATCATTTATAAAAAGGAAGAAGAAAAAGGCTTCAACGGAGATGCCGGTTTTACATTTGGCATCGGACCACTTTCCAGAAGGAAGGCGGATCTTCCCACGCAACTGGGAAGTTATGCATTCAATCCAAAATACATACCAAGCCTCAACCTTAACTATAAAGCAGGCAGGATCAACACGTTCTTTCAGGGCGAATTGCTCAGGCAGAAAAAGCTGCCCAACAATGAATTCACAACACGGAATTACGATGACGGTCAGAAGACCGCATCTCAGGTTCCTGAGAACAGAAGGCAGACACATTACATCCTGAAAGCAGGAATTGACTGGATGATCGGTGAAAATGACCAGCTCAGCCTTTCCGGGATCTATGATTATGAAAGTCATTACGATACGGCCCAGGTCCCGTACATCAATATGAACACGCTTCAGCGTTACCGTTACTGGAACTGGCTGGAATGGGAGATCACCGGATTCATGAATTATGCACTGCAGTACGAACGCAGGTTTGTCGAGCCGGGTCATGAACTGAAGGCTAACGTTCAGTATACAAAAGGATGGGAAGATGAAAGCTATTATTTGAATGACAGTTCCATGATCAGGACTTCACATGATACGACCCACATTATCGCGACCGAACACACGACAAGTCTTTCAGTGGATTACGTGAAACCCCTGAGAAGCGGCCGCCTTGAAGCAGGCACCAGGGTGCAGGTCCGCCGGATTCCCGTCACCTATACTGTAGGAAGGGGAGAACAGTCCATTATCTATCCCGGTCTTGGCGAGTGGTCAAAGTGGGGAGAGAACATCTATGCAGGATACCTTAATTATGTATATGAAGGATCCGGGTTGGACATCGAGGCAGGATTGAGAGCGGAAAATACGGACGTATATTATAATTTATCGCCGGAAAACATCTACTATGAAAAAAATGACTCTTATCAGTATTTCGAGTTGTTTCCCAACATCCGCCTGACATTCAAGATCAATGAGAGGAACAGTCTTTCAGTTTTTTACAACAGGAGGGTAGACAGACCCGGAGAGCCTGAACTGAGGGTTTTTCCGAAATATGATGACCCGGAATTACTGAAGGTCGGTAATCCTTATCTTCGTCCTCAGTTCACTCAGACGGTTGAGCTTGCATACAAGTACCTGTGGAATTCCGGCTCGGTTTTCCTGTCCGTTTACCACAGGAAAATCAAAGATCCTTTCACAAGGGTGTATGGGATTGATACCACGAATGTACTGTACGATGTGGTGAATAAAATCTATCAGAATACGGGGAAGGCTGATCATACCGGATTTGAGCTGATCCTGAGCCAGCAGGTTGGCAGCTTATTGAATCTGAACGCCAGTCTGAACTGGTACAACAATGTGATCCGTGCGTATAAAGGGACCATGTTGTTCCCGTATGAAAGACCTTTCAACATAAACAAAACATCTGACAATACATGGGATTGCAAGGTCAGCGGACAGCTTTCCCTGCCCGGACAGCTGCAGGTCCAGCTGACAGGAGTGTATTATGCACCGGCAAACATTGCACAGGGGAGGCAGTATGCACGCTCATCGGTTGATCTGGGTGTCAGGAAGACTTTGTTCGAAGGCAAAGGGGAATTTCTTTTTTCATTCAGTGATCTGCTCAACAGGTTCGGCATCAAACAAAAAATACAGGGCGAAGGTTTCACGGCATTGTATGAAAACTACTATGAGACGCAGGTTGTGTCTGCAGGTTTCAAATATAAATTTTAGACATAAACTGTGCATCCTGTGTGAAATAGTATATCCGTCTGGCAAAGAATGATGGTGCCAGTTCAGATTTCATGCCAGTTTTCCCCGCGCTTGATACGGCTGATCTGCATCTCCGAAACCCTGAACGTACGGGCGAGCACAGCACCCGGGACGCCCATTTTAAGCTGGTGTTTGATGATGCGGACATCCGCCTCGGTCAGTTTTGTGTAATGCCTGGGATTGGGTTTTTCAAATTTTTCTCCCAGGAAGTCCTTCCATCCCCTCCATTCCTGATAAAAATATTCCGGTCTGGCCGGCAGGTTTGGCGGTCGTTCTTTCCAGCTCAGGTAGGCTTTTGAGTTTTTAATATCTGCATTGCGCACCACACGGGCTGCATCGTGATATCCCAGAAAATTCCTGCTCTTTTTTTGTTCGGGATGGCCCAGAAAATCCCTCCAGCCTTTCCAGGTACCTTTGCGGATAAAATATTCGTCGGGTATCCTCGGAAATTTCCTGGGCAGCGGTCTGTTTGCACGTTTGTATGCATCAAATTTACGTGCAGATGTAACGCCTTGAGGGACAAGATTTTCAATAACAAATTTCCGGGCGAGGCTATAGGACCATTTCAGCACATCATCCCAGTTTTCAACCTCTATCTTCTTCATCGTTTTGCGTTTCATAACAACAAACAATCAAACCGGACAGAACAAATAATGAAGAAATCCAAAGAATAATGGTCTGAATTACCGGATCACAGAATTCATGCAAAAATACTAAATTTTAATCACTTTTCAAAGGTTTGTATCCTGAGGCAGGGTTCGCTTATATGTCAATATATCAATGATTTTTTTATTCAATCTGCCTTTTTGCCTCTTCCCAGATTTCATTCATCTGACCGAATGACAATTCCTTCAGCAGTATGCCTTTTTTCAGTGTTTTTTGTTCCAGGTATCTGAACCGTTTGATGAATTTTCTGTTGGTCTTTTCAAGTGCGGTCTCCGGATCAATGCCATAGAGTCGCGCAGCATTGATAACGGAAAAAAACAGGTCACCGAATTCGTTTTCAATCTCTTCAGGATTCATACCCGTGATTTCAGCCTTCAACTCTCCGAGTTCTTCATTGATTTTGTCCCATATCTGTTCGTTCTGTTCCCAGTCGAATCCCACAGCCCGTACTTTCTCCTGTATGCGGTTTGCCTTGATCATGGCAGGAAGTGCTTCAGGAACACCTCCAAGCACGGATGAGTTCCCTTCCCTGATTTTCAGTTCCTCCCAGTTCTTCTTGACAAGGCCCGGATCATTTTTGACATCCGTATCCCCGAATACGTGCGGGTGCCTGTAAACAAGCTTGCTTACAATGGTCTCTGCCACGTCCTTAATATCAAATTCTCCGCTTTCTGAAGCTATCTTTGAATAGAACACTATGTGAAGGAGAAGATCACCCAGCTCACTCCTGATCTGAACGGCATTCCGGTCAGATATTGCTTCGGCCAGTTCATATGTCTCCTCAATGGTGAGGTTCCGAAGGCTTTCAAATGTCTGTTCCCGGTCCCAGGGACATTTTACCCTCAATTCATCCATGGTATCCATAAGTCTGCCTATCGCCTGTAATTTTTCTTCTCTGCTGTTCATGAAAGGATCCTTGATTATTGTTTGTTTTTTCTTGTTTTTGGTTCACTGAATTTGACGCGTACAGATGATGATACATCCAGGTTCAGAAGGCCGGCCGCATTGCCCTCATACATTGCGATCTCCAGAAATCCCGTTGAATTGAACAAAGCCAGGATCTCACCGGATGACGTTTCGTGGTATTTTTCATTTAATTTGCTGATGCGAAAGTAATTGCTCTGTATGAAGATTTCAAAAGGCCTGCCTTTGCCGATCTGCCCGAACAATTCACGGCTGATATTCGTGATGGCGTTTCTGTAGGAGTCGATATAAATGATGCTGCCGTTTATCGTCCCTTCATCAATTGCAGGAAGCATGGGGACCTGTCTGAAAAGATCAGGATGTTTGCTGCCGATCTCAGTGAGCCTCTTGTTCAGGATAATATCGCAGGCAGCAACTGCAAATGCATTCAGTTCTGGGAAACTTCCGGTGTTTTGATTTTCAAGCCTCACGGATTCCTGAGGTTTGCCGTCAAGGATCAGTCCGAAAACACCGTTGTCAGTCCCGATAAAGAAATGATTGTTGTAATGGACCGCGACATGAGGGTGACCAGCATCGCATTCACTCCTCACCGCGATGATGTGGACCGTGTTTTCCGGGAAATGCAAATATGAGCTGCGCAGCAGGTAGGCTGCCTGGGTGATGTTAAAGGCCGGAATCTTGTGTGAAATATCAACAATTGTGGTGCCGGGGCATTGTGATAAAATCCTGCCTTTAACTGCTGCAACGTAATAGTCATCTTTGTTCCAGTCGCTAATTAAAGTAACAATCGCCATCGACAGGTTTTTTATGCAATACTTGACAGATTCATTGTGAATATCCGTAATTTAGTTCAAATTTGTCGGTTTCAAAAGTAAACAATATTCTTCAATATCGATGATAGAAAAGACTGTATATTTGGAAGGGATTGACCCGCAGGCGTTTTATGGACCGGGCAACAGGAATTTCGAGAAGATCAGGTCGTTTTTTCCAAAGTTAAAGATCATCGGCCGGAATGATGAGATAAAACTCATTGGTGAGTCCCCGGAGATCGTTCGTTTTGAGAACATGCTGGAAAGAATTTCAGCTTATATGCTTGTCAAGCATAAGATGCCTGACGAGGACATTGAGAAATTCATGCTTGATGCGGGTTCAGAAACTGATTACACGGATCAGAACGGCGGGGAACTGATCATTTACGGCAATTCAGGCAAGGCGATCACAGCCCGTTCCGTGAATCAGAAAAAACTGGTGGACCAGTATCAGCAGAATGATTTGATATTCGCCATAGGTCCGGCGGGGACCGGCAAGACTTACACGGCCATTGCGCTGGCAGTCAGGGCACTCCGCGATAAAGAGGTGAAACGAATCATTCTGACAAGACCTGCCGTTGAAGCCGGTGAAAAACTTGGGTTCCTGCCGGGTGATATGAAGCAGAAACTTGATCCTTATCTTCAGCCGCTGTATGATGCGCTGAGGGATATGATTCCCTACAAAAAACTGGAAGGATATATTGAGGAAGGTGTGATTGAAATTGCCCCGCTTGCTTTTATGCGTGGCCGTACGCTGGGTGATGCTTTTGTCATCCTCGATGAAGGCCAGAATACAACACTGAAGCAGTTAAAGATGTTTCTGACCCGTATGGGCAAGAATGCGAAATTCATCGTGACGGGCGACATCACCCAGATTGATCTTCCTGAGCACGTGCAATCGGGACTGGTCCTGTCCCTGGATTTTCTCAGGAACATCAATGGAATCAGCATCATTGAGTTTGATACCGGTGACATTGTCCGGCACCGTCTCGTGAAACATATTGTGGATGCGTTTCACAAAAATGTTTCCGGAGGCAGGACAGCGACTTAATGATCAAAAAACTGTTCTATATTTGAAACCAAATAACAACTTGAAGAGCTGATTTATATGACCCAGACAATTACCAGGACCAGTTTTGCTTTTCCATGTCAGAAAGGTGTTTATCACGGTAAAGTGCGTGATGTTTACAACATTGATGACAGGATGCTTGTTATGGTTGTAACCGACCGTATATCGGCCTTTGATGTGGTTTTACCCAGAGGCATACCCTTCAAGGGACAGGTTCTCAACCAGGTCGCTTCCAAATTCCTGGAGGCAACCGCTGATATTGTGCCCAACTGGAAGATCTCAACACCCGATCCCATGGTGATGATCGGCCATTTTGCAGTACCTTTCAGGGTGGAAATGGTGATACGCGGTTACCTGAGCGGTCATGCATGGCGGGAATACAGAGCAGGCAAAAGAACCATATGCGGCGTGCCGATGCCGGACGGAATGGTGGAAAATCAGAAATTTGATGTTCCCATCATTACACCGACAACAAAAGCTGAAGCGGGTCACGACCTCGATATTTCCAGGGATGAGATCATTGAAAACGGACTGGTATCCGAGCATGATTACAGGCTTCTTGAAGAATATTCGTTCCGGTTGTTTGAAAGAGGCACAAGGATGGCTGCTGAAAAAGGACTGATCCTTGTGGATACAAAATATGAATTTGGCAGAAAGAACGGGACGATCTATCTCATAGATGAGATCAATACACCGGATTCTTCCCGTTATTTTTACGCTGAAGGGTATGAAGAAAAACTTAGAAAAGGTGAACCTCAGAAGCAGTTGTCGAAGGAATTTGTCAGGCAATGGCTCATTCAGCACAATTTTCAGGGAAAGCCGGACCAGGTCGTGCCGGACATTCCGGATGCACTTATTGAACAGATATCGGAACGGTACATAGAATTGTATGAGAAAATAACAGGTGAAAAATTTCAGAAACCTGAGACCAGAAATTTGATGGACCGCATTGAACAAAATACCAGGCACCAGCTGGAACGGATGTTGTAATTTATTGAATGACAAAAGTTTAAGAATATCCTTTGCCATAGCTGTGTCAGTGGTTTTTAAAAATCAAAGAATTGTATTAATTTTAACCTCCTTTTTAAGACATATTTAAAGCATAATAAAGAAAATCACGATTTTTTAACTAAGAAACAACAATTATGAAAACATTGCGAAACAGACGTGAATTCCTGAAATTTTCAGCAGCAGGTGCCTTTGGCATGATGGTCTTCAGTCCTTTCTCATGCAAATCAGCTCCTGTCATTGACAGAAAAAGTTATGGTATAGGCCTTCAATTGTATACGGTGCGCAACGCGATGGGTTTGGAGACCGATGTTCCGGCGGATAAACTGGCGACGTTGAAAAGAATATCGGATCTTGGTTACAAGTACCTTGAGCTGGCGGATTACAACAGCAACACCGGACTTTTTTACGGATATACAGTGCAGGAGCTTAAACAGATTGTAAGCGATCTGGGAATGGAAATCATCAGCAGCCACACACAGGTTGAAGCAGCAGGCATTACGATTGAGAATGCTCAGAAAATGGCTGATGACCATGCAGAACTTGGTGTGAAATATTGTGTCCAGCCCTGGATAGAGGAAGTCGACCGGAATATTGAAACGTACAAGAAAATGGTCGCCGACTGGAATCAGGTGGGCGAGATCATGAAAAATACAGGGATACAATTTGGATACCACAACCACAATTTTGAATTTGCCAATATAGACGGTGTGGTACCGTATTATGATATTTTCATGGCTGAACTTGATCCTGAGCTTGTTACTATGGAAATTGATTTATACTGGGTTACTAAAGCAGGACAGGATCCGGTTGAAATGATCCAGAAATATCCGGGCAGATTTCAGCTCTTTCATTTAAAGGATATGTATCCCCGTGAAGAACCGGTTTTTGATGTGAATGAAGCGACAAAAGCCGCCATCGTTCCGGTCGGTTCGGGTGTCATTGACTTTAAAAGGATACTGGAGTACAAGGATGTAGCGGGTATGAAATATATGTTTGTCGAAGATGACAATCAGGGGTACAGTGCAGCATCTGATGCTGAAGGAATTCCGCCTGCTGAACAGACTTTCAACGGTATTGAAACCAGCATCAATAATCTCACAACGGACATTCTTGTAGAGGAAGCAGCAACAGCTTGACCCATCAGGAATCATGACATGCGAAAAGAGGGTGTCCCGAAACCGGGACACCCTCTTTGATTATGGTGTGGTCATTCTGATTGTTTGCTATTCACCCACGATCTCGAAAGGTATATCGAGCTTGACCTCTTTATGCAAAGTGATGGTCGCATGAAAGGTCCCCACTTCTTTGATCAGTTCTTCTTTGAATGTGATCATCTTGCGGTCAATATCGAATCCCTTTTCTTTAAGTGCCTCGGAAATCTGGATGGCATTCACCGATCCAAAGATCTTTCCCTTCGTGCTGGTTTTGGCACCGATGGTCAGTGCAACATCCTTCATTTTCCCGGCAAGCTCCATTGCTTCCTGCCTGATCTTTTCTTCTTTGTGGGCTTTTTGCCGCAATATCTCTGCATGAGCCTTTCGTGCCGAAACAGTGGCAGTGACGGCCAGACCCTTGGGTATAAGATAGTTCATGGCATAACCATTCCTGACATTTATGATGTCATCCTTATAGCCAAGTTGGGGTATATCCTGCTTTAGTATTACTTCCATTTTGAACTTTTTTATTTCAACAAATCTGTAACATAAGGCAACAATGCCAGATGTCTGGCCCTTTTGATTGCATTTGTGACTTTCCGCTGGTATTTAAGGGAAGTGCCGGTAACCCTGCGGGGAAGAATCTTGCCCTGCTCATTCAGGAATTTCTTCAGAAATTCAGGATCCTTGTAATCAACATATTTGATTTTGTTCTTTTTAAAACGGCAATACTTCTTCTTTTTGAATTCTACCGCAGGTGGTGTCAGGTATCGTATTTCTGACTGATTTGAATGTGTTCCGTTTGCCATAACCTATTCCTCCGATTCTTTTACAGGATTTTCCTTTTTATTTTTTCTTTTCACAGCATATTCGATGCCATACTTATCGAGTTTGATGGTCAAAAACCTGATGATCCTTTCGTCACGTTTATACTCGGTTTCCAGTTGCCTGATCAGGTTGCCGTCTGCCTTAAACTCGAACATATTATAAAATCCTGTTGATTTTTTTTGAATGGGGTAAGCCAGTTTATGAAGGCCCCAGTTTTCTTCATTTATGATCTCCCCATCCTTTGAGGTAATGATACCTCTGAATTTTTCAACCGCTTCCTTCATCTGGACTTCAGACAAAACGGGAGTTACAATGAAAACGGTTTCGTAATGGTTCAACATAATTGTTACAATTTTGATTTTTTAAAACAGGGCGCAAATGTAGTAAATTTTTTGCTCCGGAGCAAAATGGAACGTTTTTTATTTCCAACGCATGTTCCGGGTTTTCGTACCTCTGATGAGGGTGTTCCGAAAACTGCTATTCTTAATTCATCAACCTTGTCAACCTTATGAAATGTCCGGTAAGTTCATGTTTCGAAAACCTGGCCGAACTCAGGTATTTCCACATTGGCATACCCGTTATCATTTAACTGCTCACTGAAAAATTGCTGAGAATCCAGGTCTCCGTGAACGAGAAAAACTCTCTTTACCAGTTCTTTATCCTGACAATCCAGAAATTGCAGCAATTCTTTGTAATCTGCATGACCACTGTAAGAATCGATCTGTTCGACATCAGCACGGACAAGATGCATTTGTCCGAAAATTGAAACGGACTGATCTCCTCTCAGAATACGAGCTCCAAGTGTGGACGGGGAACAGTAACCGACTGCAAGTACGGTGTTTTTGGGATTTGATATGTTGTTTGCCAGATGATGTTTCACGCGTCCCGCTTCCATCATTCCCGAGGCGGAAATAATGATGCAGGGTTCGTTCATTTCATTCAGCTTTTTTGAATCCGCAACGTTTTGAGTATAATGCAGGTCGTTGAATCCGAAAGGATCCGGGTCGTTTTCGAGGTTTGCCAGAACCTTCACATTGAAACATTCAAGATGCAGACGAAATATATTGGTGGCATTAACCGCTAAGGGACTGTCGACAAATACCTTGATCTTCGGAAGTTTACCCTTGTTATAAAAATTGTTCAGCGAATAGATGATTTCCTGTGTCCTGCCGATGCTGAACGAAGGAATGATCAGTTTCCCTCCTTTTTCCACACAGGTTTTTCTGATGATTTCAAGAAGTTTATCCTCAGCCACAACCTCGCTCTCATGCAAACGGTTTCCGTATGTCGATTCGCAGATGATATAGTCAACCTGTGGAAAAGGCTGCGGCGGACGCAGGATCCTGTTCAACGGCCGGCCAACATCTCCTGTAAACGCAATTCTGGTTGTTTTGCCATCCTCCTTGATTTGCAGATTGACTACCCCCGCACCCAGCAGATGTCCGGTGTTTGTAAAGGTTACCTTTACGCCTTTCGTTACCCGGAAAGGTTTGTTATAGGGTATACCGATGAAATATTGCATGGACTGTTCTGCATCCGCCATGGTATAAATGGGTTCAACAGGAGGCAGATGTTGCCGGGCTCTTTTCTTGTTGTGTGTTATGGTATCGTATTCCTGTATTTTTCCACAGTCGGCAAGCATGATGGAACAAAGGTCCCGTGAAGCGAATGTGGTGATAATACTGCCCTCAAACCCCTGTTTGGCAATATACGGGATCAGTCCGGAATGATCAATATGGGCATGGCTGAGTATCAGATAATCGATATCGCGGGGTGAAAAACCGAGGTTCCGGTTCATGGCATCTGTCTCCAGACCTTTTCCCTGGTACATTCCACAATCCAGCAGGATCTTCTTGCCATTGTTCAGTGTGATCAGATGCTTGCTGCCGGTAACTTCCCTGACCGCACCCAGAAATTGTATTTTCATTCAGTTGTTCTTTTTTTTACAAACATAATCATTTCATTTCTTTTTCAAACAGCATCCACCTGCATCAGCCGGTAAACCCAGGGTGCAGAACCCTTTGTCCCGATTTATGGGTACCTGCCCCGCATACAAATTTCAACGCGTTTTAAGGTGAAAATTTGAGTTTCCCGGATTAATTGAATAGATTTGTTAAAATAATCCATTAATTTGTTAATTTTCATATCTTTGTCAGAAGCGAACAGATCATTAGTAAGAAATTCGAAAACATTCAAACCTTCATCCAATGAGAAATATAACACTGGTATGCATTCTCATGATTTTTACCGTTACCGGATGCAAGTCATTCAGCAGGAAGTCATCCCCCGGTGCTGTTGATACCCTTTTTGCCGACACGGTTTCAGAAGTTGTGGAACCTGTTGATTCAGCGGCACTTTTTGAAGAACTGGAAAGCTACAGGGTCGGCCCGGGATCCGAAGCGACCCAGGCAGCCAGACCACAGGAACCTTTGATAAGCAATACGGGCAACCGTTACCACATGATTGTGGGATGTTTTGCCATACCGGAAAACGCTGATTCCTATGCGGAAAAATTGCGGGGAATGGGCTATAGTACTACAATCCTGCGGGGAGACAACAACCTGCAAATGGTATCTGTCCGTTCATACGGTACCTACGAGGAAAGCATAGCTGAAATTGCCAAATTCAGGTATGAAATCAATCCCGGAGCCTGGGTGTATGTGAACCGGTAAGTCCCTTAACATAAAGTCTTTTCTCAGGAATTGCCGGTCATGATAAAAAGTGGCTGGAATTCAAAGCTTTTATATTGCGGCCTGTAACGTTCACAGTTATAATACCTTTTGATATCCACAATTTTGTTTGTACTGGTCACAGCATCAATGGGTGCATTGTCATACCTTCCGTTACGCAGAACGACAAGACGGCCGTGTATGCCTTTCAGAATCAGGTCAAGGGCCAGATTCCCGTAAGCCATGGGCACTATGGAATCTATGGCATCCGGATCTCCACCTCTTACGAGATAACCCAGCTGCTGGAAAATCGTATTGATCCTTTTTCCGTGATTGAGGGAGACGGACAGCTCTCTGATCTTATCGGAAACGAGCTCTCCGATGCCGCCATGCAGGCTGTGTCCGTATACATCTTTATTGCCCGTTATGAATTCTGTATCGCTCATTCCGGCCATCATGGCTCCTTCAGAAACAAGGGCCACGGAATACCGGCTCGGATTTTTTCCCCGGTCCTCTATTAAAAGTTGAGTAAGTAGCTCAGGGTCAAATTTATATTCTGGAATGACACACCGGTTGGCTGCTCCTGCCATGGTTGGCAGCATGGCAGTAAAGCCTGCATACCGTCCGAACACTTCAATTACCAGGATTCTTTCGTGCGAACCGGCGGAAGTCCTGAGTGTATTGCACATCTGTATCGTACGGGTTACACATGTACTGAAGCCTATACAGTAATCCGTCCCAGGAACATCATTGTCCATGGTTTTAGGGATCGCGACTACTTTAACGCCTTCTGAATATAACCTTACACCGTAGCTTAATGTATCGTCACCCCCTATGGGAATCAGATATTCAACACCAAGATATTCCAGGTTCCTGATTACTTCCTCGGTAAGGTCATTTATTTCATTCCTGTATTTGTCACGATAATGTGCGGGCACATTTGCCAGGGGCACATGACTTGGTCTCGTACGTGATGTATGAAGAAATGTGCCTCCGGTACGACCGGCCTTATTCACGATCTCTTCAGTCAGGATCATATATTTATCGGTGTTGTCAGCTTTTTTCTCCCTGATCAGCTCCATGATTCCTGCCCATCCTCTTTTCAGTCCGATCACCTGATATCCCTCACGCAATGCTCGGATCGTAATAGCCCTTATAGCGGGATTCAATCCGGGCACGTCACCTCCCCCGGTCAGTATGGCAATGGATTTCTTTTTCTTTCTTCTATCCACTATTGTGAGCGATTTATAGGTTGCTGGCCAATTCTGTCCAATAAAGATAGCTAATTTTTATGAGAATCAACAAATCGATTTCAGGCAGTGGTTTTGTTCAGCCGCTTACATGAGTTTAAAAGCCGGAAGTTTACGGACCAGCAGGTGGAAAACGTAGAAAGTCATGATAAACAATGCTTTAAAACGCTGCTTTTTATAGTAAGGCCGGGGCATAAAGGCTACCAGCCCAGAATTTTCCTGAAGTCGTATGCTGCAGGATCCGGCAGTACCTTACCTGCAGTTTTATAGTCATTTTGCGTGATATAATGAAGGTTGTTCTCATAAACCAGCCTTACTCTTTCAGAATCCATATTGACCAGTCTGGGCCTGATCTTTCCATTTTTATCTTCGACATCTTTCAGATACAGCGGAACAATATTGCCTTCAGGGGTCATGGTAACCATGCATCCTGATTTTCCTTCTTTGAACAGCTTGAGAACACCTGTACCCAGCAATGTGGAGTAGGAGAGGTCATAAGCTATCGGTCTTATGCACCGGAGCTCATATCCCAGTTCCTCAGGCCGGCTTTTGATCGAAATGCCGAGTTCTTTGAGCCTGCGCTGGACCAGCATGTTGAAAATGTGAGATTTGCTTACATTTCCCAGTTCGGGATGGCCGTGTTCATCGTAAGTGAAATTGATGCCTGTACTTTCAATTTCCTCGTCGCTCATGAAGTGAAAGACACCCTCGCTTACAATGGCTACTCCGTATTCAATACCCATCATCTGACGCTTCACCATGGAGGAAATGATCATTTTCACGATGGCCTCAAAAGTGACTTTTGTATGTCTGAACATTTCAGGAATGATGATCATGGGGAAATGACATGCGGTTCCTATGCCAAAAGCCAGATGACCTGCTTCGCGACCCATGGCGGAAATCACAAACCATGTACCGCTGGTGCGCGCATCCTCATAAATGGTCGTGCCAATTCTTACTCCTTCTTCTTTGGCCGAATGATATCCGAATGTAGGTGTGCCTTCAGGAAGGGGCAGATCGTTGTCAATGGTTTTGGGAACATGAATGTTGGCAATGCTTACCTTTTTGGAAGCCAGGAATTTACTCAACCGGTTTGCGGTTGAAGCAGTATCGTCTCCACCAATGGTGACAAGCAGTTTAACATTGTTTTGAACGAAAAAATCGGTCCTGAATTCAGAATCTTTGGGTTTGTACCTGCTCATTTTCAATGCTGATCCGCCCCGGCTGTATATTCCGTCGGCAAAGATGAAATCGAGCTGTTCCACATTGGGCCGGTCCGTAAAAAGGGTTTTGTATCCCTCATGAATACCCAGGACTTCGTAACCCGCATTCAGAAAACTTTTCACGACGGAACCTATTACGGTATTGATGCCGGGAGCCGGACCGCCGGCGCAAAGAATTGCAACTGAGTCTTTCATGGTGTATAAATTTTACGAAGAAACATAAATATTGATCACATTCCAGTGCTGCAAATATGTAAATATATTTTTATAAATGAAATTTATTTTGCCGCTTTGCTTGGTCTATTTGTGAAATTCCCCTTTCTTTATATGCCAGAAACATCAAAATGAAAATGGTGAAAAAATCACTCAGGGATTCCAATGCTGTCCGATGGTCTGTCTTGATTGTCATCAGTCTGACCATGGCTGCAAATTATTTCTTTTATGACATTCTGTCACCGCTGCAGTCCCTGCTGCGGGACCATCTTGGTTTTTCGAATGCGCAGTATGGCTTTCTCGTTTCAACATACTCGATTCCCAATGTGTTTCTGCTGATGGCCATCATTGGCGGAGTGATTCTTGATAAAATCGGGATCCGAAGGACAGGTTTCATGTTCATCACATTAATGGTGCTGGGATCTTTTCTGACAGCATACGGATCGTCCGGTTTTTTCAACGATGGTGGACCGGGATACGGCTTTTTCAGTTCTTTCATGACGGACTTTTCTCCTGCCCTCAAAATGATGTCCCTGGGATTTTTTCTTTTTGGACTGGGTGCTGAGACCAGCATCGTAGTGATATCCAAGGTCATTGTGAAATGGTTCAAGGGCAAGGAACTGGCATTTGCGTTGGGATTGAATATTTCCATTGCGCGGATGGGTACTGCAATGGCATTCTTCTTTTCCCGCCCGCTGGCCAGTCAGGATCCCTGGAACTGGCCGATATGGCTGGGTGCATTATTGCTTACCTTCGGTCTGCTTGTATTCATGTTATATATGATTGCTGATGTCAGAATTGACAAGCAGATCATATCCATGGAACCCCTTTCACCCGAAGATGAGTTCAGGATCTCCGACATCGGAAAGATCATCCGCATTCCGTCATTCATATACATTACCCTTTTATGTGTGACCTTTTATTCTGCCGTGTTCCCTTTTCTGAAATATGCGACCGATATGCTCGAAAATAAATTCGGATTTTCAGGGGAGCTGAGTGGCATGATCACTTCCATTTTGCCACTCGGAACCATCATTTTCACGCCGCTTTTCGGATTGTTTACCGATTATAAAGGCAAAAGCGCATCGGTCATGATCCTGGGCTCCATTTTACTGATACTGGCCCATTGCACTTTTACCTTTACTTCCTTAACGCCATACATACCCATGTTTATCCTGGGTATTGCCTTTTCTCTGGTTCCTGCCGCCATGTGGCCATCGGTGGCCAGGATCATCGATACCCGGAAAATCGGCACTGCCTATGGCATTATGTTTTCCGTGCAAAATCTGGGCTTATGGGCTTTCCCGATTCTTATGGGTGTTGTCCTTGACCGCTCCAACACAGGCATAACACCGGAAATGGTTGCTGATAAACTGGCATCTTACAACTACACGAATACCATCCTTATGCTGGTGTTTCTGGGCGTGCTGGGAGTTGTATTTGCACTGTTGCTGAAGCGGGAGGATAAAAAGGCGGGTTACGGACTTGAATTACCGAACAAACAGTGATGAAAAGTCTGTTAACAACAAGTCAGGTCCTGTCAGTAAACAGGATTTGTTCCCGGTTGGGACCCGTGGAAACAACCGTAACCGGTACCCCGGTTTCCTTTTCAATCATCCTGATGTATTCATTCAGTTCAGCGGGCATTTCACTGACTTCCCTGATGCGCATAAGGTCCTGGTTCCACCCTTTCATTTCAGTGTATACGGGTTCGTTGATTTCTTTGAAATCATAGGGGACCTGATCTGAAATCCCTTTGTTCTTCTTATATGCCGTGCAGATCTTAAGGGTCTCAAATCCTGACAGTACGTCTGCTTTTGTCATGAACAGGCATGTCACTCCGTTCAGCATGATTGCATATTTAAGAGCAACTAGATCAAGCCAGCCGCAACGTCTGGGTCTTCCGGTCGTGGCGCCATATTCTGATCCCTTCTCGCGGAGGTATATCCCTGTATCATCCTTCAGCTCCGAAGGGAAAGGTCCGCTGCCAACGCGTGTACAGTAAGCTTTGAATACACCATAGACTTCCCCGATTTTGTTGGGTGCTATGCCCAGACCGGTACAGGCTGCAGCTGAAACCGTATTCGAGGATGTCACATACGGATAGGAACCGAAATCTATATCCAGCATCGTACCCTGTGCTCCTTCTGCAAGAATGCTTTTGCCTTGTTTCAAAAAACCGTTGATTTCATATTCACTGTCAACGATCTGATATTTCCTGATCTCTTCAATACCTTCAAACCAGAGTTCTTCAATTTCTTCGGGATTGTATTCATAGTCGTAGAGCTTTATCAGGTCCCCGTGTTTCCGTTTAAGGGCCCTGTACTTTTCCTGAAAATCAGGTTCCTGAATATCCCCGACACGAAGACCGTTGCGTCCCGTTTTATCCATGTATGTCGGACCGATACCTTTCAGGGTGGAACCGATTTTAGTGATCCCCTTGGATGCTTCGGAGGCGGCATCCAGCACCCTGTGGGAAGGCAGGATCAGGTGTGCTTTCCGGGAGATCATCAGTTTGCCTTCCAGACTGACTCCCAGTTTCCTGATGGAATCAACCTCTTCCCTGAAAATGACCGGATCGATTACAACTCCGTTACCGACAAGATTGATCTGCTTTTGATGAAATATGCCCGATGGTATGGAATGCAAGATGTGTTTGATTTGATTGAACTCAAGTGAGTGACCTGCATTGGGTCCGCCCTGGAACCGCGCTATGACATCATATTTCGGTGTGAGTACATCAACGATTTTTCCCTTACCTTCGTCTCCCCATTGAAGGCCAAGCAATACATCAACTTTCATCTGTTCGAATTTTTGTAAATATCACGGGAATATGAACCAGTCTGAAAAAACCAATGACAGATCATCCCGTTAAAATGCGCTCGAATATACAAAAAAAATCGAATCTTTACGAAGGCTGATGAGAAAACTGAATAACATAAACTTCAATATAACAGTTAATTATAATGTCATAACGATTTTGTTGGACTGTTTTTTTTTCCATAAATATACAGGGAATGGTATGAAGGCTGATAACCGTTCAATTCACATGCTGTGGCAATGATTTCCTGCAGGCGCGGATCGCAGAATTCAATAACCTCACCCGTATCAATATCGATCAGGTGATCATGTTGTATGCACTGATAAGCCTTTTCAAACTGGGCGATGTTTTTTCCGAACTGATGCTTCACAACCAAGTTGCAGTCGAGCAACAATTCAATGGTGTTGTATAAGGTGGCGCGACTTACCCGGTAATTTTTATTTTTCATGAACAGATACAGTGTTTCCACATCAAAATGGCCTTCCCGGGAGTAGATCTCGTCGAGAATCGCATAACGCTCAGGTGTTTTACGATGGCCTTTCTTTTCCAGATAATTGAT
>JAFGPB010000032.1 GCA_016926205.1 Bacteroidales bacterium | reverse complement strand
TCGTTCAAAGGGAACATAAAAGGTTCAGGCCATCGAATGATCTCTGGCTTGGACAGGATCCGGGTGCGCAGGTTATGCATTCCCAGCGCAGAAGTTGTACCGGAAATGGATAGTATGCCGATGCCGTTGACGGGTCCGATCACAATGCTCCCCTTGCCCTGGTGTTTGCTGATCATGCCTTCGTTCAGCAGGGCATCCAGTGCATGCCTGACTGTCGGGCGTGTAATATGATACTGTGTACATAAATCGTTCTCAGAAGGAAGCAGGTCGCCCGACCTGTATATCCCGTCTATAATCTGTTTTCTGAGTTTCTCATACAGCCGGCGGTATTGTGGAAGCGAATCATTCATATCTTTCAATTAGAAAACTTGTAAATACAAGTTATTTTTTTATATTTGTATAATATTTTATTTACAAATTTTTATAATTGCAAATATAATAAAAATAGATCACATATGTTTACAAGTTATACAAAAAAAGCTGTTTTGGTCAACCATTCAGAAAATACAGGGTGAATAACTTGTAAACATAAATTCGATCAACAAATGAAAAGAAACTCATATGGCTGTACCAGTAATCATGCCAAAGCAGGGACAATCCGTCGAAACCTGCATCATCACCCAATGGATAAAAAAGAAGGGTGATACTGTTAACAAAGGTGATGTACTTTTTTCCTATGAGACCGATAAAGCTTCTTTCGACGCAGAAGCAGAGGAAGAGGGTGTCTTGCTGGAGGTGTTCTATCTGGAAGGGGATGAAGTGCCCGTTCTATCAAATGTAGCTGTTATCGGAAGGAAAGGTGATGATATCGGAAGTCTAAGACCGGGAGCAGCGAATGATCAAACTTTAAAAAGACCTGCTGAAGAGGAAGCAACAGTTTCACCTGGTGAACCTGCTGCCGGATCAAAGACCGGAATGCCGAAGGGAATGATTACAGAAGTTTCTTCATATGGTTCATCCGGATCCGCAGCCCGGACTGAAATCCGGAAAACAAACGGACGGGACAAACTGCGGATCTCCCCCCGGGCCCGTGCCATGGCATCAAACTTTGGAATAAATCCAATGGGAATTAAAGGAAGTGGTCCCAACGGTCGGGTTATCGTAAGGGATATTGAAACGGCAGCGAAAGGCATAGCAGGCCGTGCCAAAACAATACTGACAGACGAGGACCAGCAGATGAATCAATCTATACCTGGTAAAGATTATATATTCGGTACGCATACAGATTATGAAGACAGAAAATTGTCAAACATCCGTAAACTCATCGCCAGGTCGATGCATGAATCCATTACCCTGTCAGCACAGCTTACACATCATTTGAGTGCAGATGTTCGCAGACTGCTTTCCCTGAGGGCAAAGGTCAAAGCAGAAATGGATAAGGGCAGGACCATTAATGTCACCCTGAATGATATGGTGTGCTTCGCCGTTATCAGAGCCCTCGGAAAATTTCCGGAGATCAACAGCCATTTCCTTGGAGACAGCATTCGCACCTTTAAGAAAGTTCACCTTGGCCTTGCAGTCGATACACAAAGGGGACTCATGGTACCAGCCGTCCCCGATGCAAGCGATTACTCCCTTCAGGGCCTGTCAGACAGGCTGGCAGAGGTGGCGGATCAGTGCCGGAAAGGCGGTATCAATCCAGAGCTGCTGGTAAGCACGGCAGCATCCTTTACCGTATCGAACCTTGGCAAATACGGTGTAGAAATGTTTACGCCCATCATCAACCTTCCCCAGGTGGCCATCCTGGGAGTGAACACCATTACCTGGCGTCCTGATGATCTTGGAGACGGCGTGATCGGATTCATCCCTGTCATGGGACTGTCACTCACATACGACCACCGGGCTGTTGACGGTGGACCGGCAACCCTGTTCCTTAAAGAAATCAAAGACCAGATAGAGAATTTCAATGAATCCCTTTGAACATTTTGGAAAAGACCAAACCAGACAGCATAATCAAGAACAGAAATTGCAGAAACCATATTTAACAATCTGAAACAACATGCCGAAAAGCCAGTTTATCGATCCTTCCATCATCAGAAAGCCAGGAAAAATCACTTTCGGAGCTATCCCGGTAAACCAGTATAAAAAAACAATTATCGAAGAACGCAAGAATTACAAGGATGAGGATCTCATCAGGATATTCAGGGACATGACCATCATTAGGGAGTTTGAGATCATGCTCAACGATATCAAGATCAAAAATGAGTATCAGGGCATTGCCTATAATCATCCGGGACCTGCTCACCTGTCGATCGGACAGGAAGCCGCCGCAGTGGGTATGGCCTATCACCTTACTGTCGATGACCTGATTTTCGGATCCCACCGCAGTCATGGAGAAATTCTTGCCAAAGGACTTTCCGCCATCGCCCGGTTATCGGACAAAGAACTAATGGAGATCATGAAGAGTTACTTTAAGGGCAAAATTCTGACCGTTGTGGAAAAGAACCATCAGGGTGCGGTAAAAGACGTTGCCATTCGATTTCTTTTATACGGAACGCTTGCCGAGATCTTTGCCCGGGAAAACGGCTTCAACAAAGGACTGGGAGGTTCCATGCATGCCTTTTTCACACCTTTTGGAGTGTTTCCGAACAATGCCATCGTTGGTGGTTCCGGCGACATTTCAGTGGGAGCAGCCCTGTATAAAAAAGTTAATGATAAACAGGGCATCGTAGTCTGCAACATCGGTGATGCATCCATGGCCTGCGGACCTGTCTGGGAAGGGATCTCCTTTGCCACGATGGATCAGTATACCCAGCTCTGGGAAGGAAAGTACCGGGGGGGGTTGCCCATCATCTTCAATATTATGAATAACCAGTATGGTATGGGAGGACAGACATGCGGTGAAACTATGGGTTTTGGTATTGCGGCCAGGATCGGTGCCGGAGTCAATGAAGAAATGATGCATGCCGAACGTGTGGATGGCTATAATCCCCTTGCAGTAATTGATGCCTTCAAGAGAAAGAAAAAGCTTCTCCTTGAAAAGAAAGGACCAGTCCTTCTCGACACGATCACATACCGTTTCAGCGGCCATTCACCGTCTGATGCTTCATCCTATCGCAGCAAAGAAGAACTTGAAGCCTGGCAGCAGGCTGATTCGATCGTGGCATACGGCAACCAGCTTAACGAAACAGGTATTGCATCAGAGGACAAACTTGACGAAATTAGGCAAAATACCGTTGAACTGATTAAGGGGATCCTGTCCCTTACCATAGACGACAATATCTCCCCGCGGATCAACTTGAAGACCTGTCCCGACGCCATTGGTGATATGATGTTTTCCAACGGATCGGTGGACAGGTTCGATGACCGCGAGCCGGAAGTGCTGACAACAATGGAAGAAAATATACGGATCAGGTCACTCAAGAACAGGGAAAGGTATTACCTTGATAAAAACGGCAAACCGGTATCAAAAGCCAAACTTTATCAGATTCGTGACGGCCTTTTTGAGGCCATCATCGACCGGTTTTATAAAGATCCGACACTGATCGCCTATGGAGAAGAGAACAGGGACTGGGGGGGTGCATTTGCCGTATACCGTGGACTGACGGAGTCACTACCATATCACCGTCTCTTTAACACCCCCATTGCAGAGGGTGCAATTGCCGGAACGGCTATAGGTTATGGTATGGCAGGGGGACGAGTGATCGCAGAAATCATGTACTGTGACTTTCTGGGACGGTGCGGAGACGAAGTGTTCAATCAGTTGCCGAAATGGCAGTCGATGAGCGGGAACCTGATTAAGATGCCGGTGGTCATAAGGGTTTCCGTTGGATCAAAATACGGGGCACAGCATTCTCAGGACTGGTCTTCACTTGTCGCGCATATTCCAGGCATTAAGGTGGTCTTCCCCACTACCCCTTACGATGCTAAAGGACTGATGAACAGTGCCCTGCAAGGTACTGATCCCGTCATCTTCTTTGAAAGTCAGCGGATATATGATGTAGGGGAACAGTTTCATGAAGGGGGCGTACCCGAAGAATATTATGAGATACCACTGGGAGAGCCCGACATCAAACGAAAGGGAAAAGACATTACAATCCTGACCATCGGATCAACTTTGTATGTAGCCCTCAAGGCTGCGGAAATACTTGAATCCAAATATGGTCTTTCAGCTGAAATCATCGATGCACGAACGCTCGTACCTTTTAATTATGACCTGGTGCTGAGATCTGTTAAAAAGACAGGACGGGTTCTTTTGACAAGTGATGCCTGTTCACGTGGCAGCTATCTGCGGGATATGGCATCCAACATTACCGAACTGGCTTTTGATGATCTGGATGCGCCACCTGTGGTTGTGGGTTCACGCAACTGGATCACACCTGCTTTTGAAATGGAAGAATACTTCTTCCCTCAGCCTGAATGGATACTGGATGCGATACATGATCGCATCATCCCGCTTGAAAGTCATCAGATGTCGTCGGACTGGTCTGTTGCATCTCAGAAAAACAGAAGCAAACAGGGTATTTGAAAGATATGGGAATATTTAATGATCTGTATCATTTTAAAAACAATAAGGAACAATGAGCTTTTTACAGGATTTCCCTGGTGAAGAACAACTGTTGAAACGTTTTCCGGAAGTTAAAGTTCTTGAGGTTAACGCACATTTGCACACACCATACTCGTTCAGTGCATTTGAAAACATACCACAGATCTTTGAACTGGCTTCAGGGGAAAAGATAAGTGTCGCCGGCATCAACGATTTCTTTGTTCCTGACGGATATGATGCATTTTGTGCTGAAGCCTTAAAAAATAAGGTATTCCCGCTCTTCAACATCGAATATATCGGGCTGCTGAAGGAGGAACAGCAAAATCAGATCCGGATCAATGATCCCAACAATCCGGGCCGATGTTATTTCAGCGGAAAAGGACTGGATTACCCCTTTCATCTGAATAGGGAGAACAACGAAAAGCTAAGCCGAATCAGCAAGGAAAGCCAGAAACAGGTAAAAGCGATGGTGGATAAGGCGAACAGCTGGTTCATCCATGTGGATGCAGGCATAAGCCTGAACTTCAGTTACATCCGGTCAGTATACGCCAAGAAGCTCGTGCGTGAAAGGCACATTGCAAAAGCCATCCGGATTGCTATATTTGATAAGGTCTCCGGCGAAAGCGACCGGTTGAAACTGCTGGCAAAGATCTTTGACGGAAAGCAGGTTAGATCCTCATTACTGGATGCACCGGGAATTGAAAATGAGATCCGGAGCAACCTGCTGAAAGCAGGAGGAAAAGCATTTGTGGAAGAAGATGAGAACGCCTTTATGGAAATCGAAGAAATTATCAGTATTATTCTTGATGCGGGGGGCATACCCTGTTATCCTGTGCTCCTTGATGAT
>JAFGPB010000001.1 GCA_016926205.1 Bacteroidales bacterium | reverse complement strand
CAATATGAAACTAAAATAATAAAATATATGTAAAATATTAAGTATTTTTATCGAAAATTGTATTCACAATTCATTTAAAAAAGATAACCATGTGTGGATTTATGGTTTATACCGGCAGTGATAAAATGCTCCGGTTACGGGTCGCCAGAGAATCGGGAAAGGTAAAATACCGGGGACCGGACAATTCACTGGCACATGATTTTGGTGAAAGCGGCTGGATGGGTTTTCACAGGCTTAAAATCATTGATGTCACGGACGATGGAAATCAGCCCTTCAGATATGAGAATCTGCATCTCGTTGCAAATGGGGAAATATACAACTACAAAGAGCTTAAACGTGATTATGAAGGCGGGTATCCTTTTCAATCCGACAGCGATTGTGAGGTGATCATTCCCATGTACATGGAAATGGGTATTGAAGAAACTGCCCGTCAGCTGGATGCCGAATTTGTCTTCGTCATTTATGATGAACAAACCGGAAAATATTTCGCAGCCAGGGATCCGGTGGGGATCCGGCCCATGTTTTATGGGTACACAGGAACCGGAGACATTATGTTTGCAAGCGAGATGAAAGCGCTTCATAAGATCTGTGCTGAAGTATGGCCGTTTCCTCCCGGTCATGTTTATGATGGTGAGAAGTTTGTCAGGTATCACGACATATCTCATGTCGATCAGGTGGTTGAAACAGAGCTTGATGAAGTATTTACGGGGATCAACCGGTTGCTCACAAAAGCTGTTGAAAAGAGGTTACAGGCAGATGTTCCGGTCGGGTTTCTTTGCAGCGGAGGACTGGATTCCAGCCTGGTATGCGCCATAGCAGCCAGAATGACGGACAAACCCATCCGTACTTTCGCTGTCGGGATCGACATTGATGCGATCGACACGAAATATGCAAGGATCGTGGCAGACTACCTGGGTGCTGATCATACCGAAGTCCTGTTTACCAGACAGGATAT
The DNA here is from genome assembly GCA_016926205.1 of Bacteroidales bacterium. GTDB lineage: Bacteria > Bacteroidota > Bacteroidia > Bacteroidales > UBA10428 > UBA5072. The sequence goes on along the minus strand of JAFGPB010000001.1, from coordinate 10,162 downwards.
TTTCGATTCATTGAGTACCCTGATATACAATATTGAGAGCTGGGACATCACCACGATCCGTGCTTCCATGGGGATGTACATTCTTAGCAAATACATTTCGGAAAATACTGATATCAAGGTCCTGTTGACAGGTGAGGTCAGTGATGAGTTATTCGGATACAAATACACCGACTTTGCCCCTTCGCCTGAAGCGTTTCAGAAAGAAGCGGAAAAGCGGATCCGTGAAATATTCATGTATGATGTGCTGAGGGCTGACCGGTGTATCTCATCAAACGGACTTGAAGCCAGGGTGCCGTTCGGTGATCTGGATTTTGTAAGATACGTCATGGCGATTGATCCGCGGAAGAAGATGAACTTTACGGGAGTCGGCAAATATTTGCTGCGTAAAAGTTTTGAGGGCGATTACCTGCCGCGTGAGATCCTGTACCGTGAAAAAGCTGCTTTCAGCGATGCGGTTGGCCACAGTGTGACCGATTCGCTGAAAGCTTTTGCCGAAGAACTCTATTCTGATGAGGATTTGCTCGTGGCACAGATCAAATACAGGCATGCGCCCCCGGTATCCAAAGAATCCCTTATGTACCGTGATATTTTTGAACAACATTTTCCGGGCAGGGCGGAAGTGATCAAAGATTTCTGGATGCCGAACAGGGAATGGGATCACTGCAATGTAAGTGATCCGAGTGCGCGCGTATTACCGAACTACGGAAAAAGCGGAGACTAGGTTCATTAAATATTATTGCAGGAGCGGCATGCAAGATTTTATCTGAAATGTCTGGAATCCGCTTCAAAATTCAGGATTGCTTATTTGGAATGATCATTACCGTGAATGATAAATACAGGCTGATTGGAAAAGAAAAAGATCTCACGGGTACAGGAAACCTTATATAGTCTGACAGGAATCCCAAAACTACCTTACGGACAATTCCATGAAATTCCTTACAGGAGTAAGCGCTTTGTTCACAGTTTCCACCAGGATGTCTTCTTCGAGATCGAATGCTGCATATTGCCGGATATCAAGACAGGATGACCCGATGCGTATTTCATAGGTTCCGTATTCTGCAATCCAGGCAGATTCGGCAGTATTGAAGGAAGCCAGGCTACGGGCTGTTATTTCAAAGGTTACGGTTTGTGATTCACCCGGTTGCAACAATCTTGTTTTTGCAAATCCCTTTAGTTCCTGGTCGGGTTTTTCAAGCCTGAAATCCGGAGCTGAGATATACAATTGTACCACTTCCTTTCCCCCGACATTTCCCGAATTGGTAATGTCCACTGTAACGGTGATCCTGTCTTTGAATGATCCGGAGCTGACGGTGAGGTTGTCATATGTGAAACCGGTATAGGAAAGTCCGTAACCGAACTCATAGGCAGTGAGTATGCCAAAAGTTTCGTAATATCGGTATCCGACATAAATGCCGTCGTCATAAACGACTTCCGAATCCCTCATTCCACCGAATCCGAAACCAAAACCACCAGTCCGGGCTGCTGCTTGGGCATCCTCCGCATCGGTTACAATGCCCGGGAATGTCTCTGATGAAGGATTGTCCTCATATTTCATGGGAAACGTTGTGGCAAGCTTTCCGGAAGGATTCGCCCTGCCACTGAGGACATCAGCAATGGAATTACCTGCTTCCTGACCACCCTGCCAGGCGAGCAGAATGGCATCGGGAATGTCTCTCCAGCTGGCAGTTTCAATTACACCACCCACATTCAGGATCACGATGGCTTTTTTACCCTGGGCGTGAAAGGCTCCTGTGACCCTATTGACCATATCCTTCTCTGCCTGAGACAGGAGAAAGTCGCCTTCACTGTTGCTGCGATCCCTGCCTTCCCCGGAATTCCTTCCAATTGTGATCAATGCTACATCAGCGCTGGCTGCAATTCTGTTAATCGCAGCTGCATCCAGCTGCATTTCCGGAATGGCGGGTCCACCACCGAACATACCGCCAAAACCTCTGCCTCTGGGTTGACTGGCACGTTCCTGTTCGATATAAGCAGTGTAGCTTTTCTGCAAATCCGGATTTACGGTATAACCGCCGTTTTCCAGTCCTTCTGTAAGAGACACACTGTAAGCCTCGTTTACATCTCCGCTGCCAGTTCCACCGGTGATTATGTCATAGGATGCATTTCCAAAAGCGGCAATATTCTTTATCCCGTTATCAAACGGCAGTGCTGCATTTTCGTTTTGCAACAGCACCATTCCGTCCGTTGCTGCCTGCCGTGCAAGTTCAGCATGTGCGTCAAGGTCGGGATTGTCGGAATATTCATAACCCCTGAATTTGGGAGAATTCAGGATCATTTTCAGGATCTTCTCAACATTCCTGTCCAGTATGGCTTCATCCAGTGTGCCCTCCTGAACGGCGGCAATGATTGCCTGCGCCTGTTCCATATTTCCCGGCATGAGCAGATCGTTCCCTGCCACCATCTGTGCCACGGGGTCGCTGCCGCCACCCCAGTCGGTCATTACAAAACCTTCAAATCCCCATTCATTGCGCAACACCGTGGTCAATAGATCCGGACTTTCCGAGGCATAGGTGCCGTTGATCAGGTTGTACGATGACATTACGGTCCATGGCTGTGCTTCCTGTACCGCAATTCTGTATCCTTCCAGGTATATTTCACGAAGCGCCCTTTCGCTCGCGATGGTATTGAGCGACATTCTGTTGGTCTCTGCGTTGTTGGCGGCATAATGCTTGATGGATGTCCCCACGCCCTGCGATTCCACGCCGTTCACGACTGCGGCAGCCATTTTGCCTGAAACTAAAGGATCTTCGGAATAATATTCAAAATTTCTTCCGCACAGGGGATTGCGGTGGATGTTCAGTGCAGGAGCCAGCAATACATCAGCTCCATATTCAAGTACTTCATTACCCATGGCCTGTCCGATCTGGTAAGCCAGTTCGACATCCCAGGAGGAGGCGATCAGTGTGGACACGGGGAATGCGGTACAGTAGTATGTGTTGTTATCACCTTCTCTTGCGGAACTTATCCGCAAACCAGCCGGACCATCAGCCAGAACGATGCTGGGTATGCCCAGCCTGGGAATGGCATAGGTAGAGCCTGCAGCTCCGGCGACCAGATCAGCTGCTTCAGCAACCACGGTCTCCGGCATTACAGGTGTTTCTGCTTGCGTGCCTGCTTCAGCTGCGCCCTCAAACATTCTTTCCCTTATGGTATCCGGAATCTCCTGACCGGGAGCCTGACCGGGTGTGAAACCTTCGGGAGCCTGACCAGGCGTGAAACCTTCGGGAGGCTGCTGACCGGGCGTGAAACCTTCGGGAGGCTGCTGACCGGGTGTGACACCCGATGGACCTTGTCCCGAAGGACTTTGTCCCGAAGGACTCTGTTCTTCGGGAGGCTGCATTCCTGCACCCCTTTGTCCGGTACCACGCTGACCTGTACCTTGTCCTGTGCCCCGCTGACCTGTGCCCTGGAATCCTGTGCCGGGAGTAGCAGAGGATTGCACCCGGCCGGTAGCACCTTCCGGAGCAACACCCGGTTGAGCCTGTCCGGAAGGAACACCGGGAGCAACACCTGTCACAGCTGCAGGAATATCGTTGCCTGTTGTACCTCCGAAATCTGTCATTCTCATACCTGTACCTACAACCAGATATGCTTTTTCTTCAAGAGTCATTGCCGCAATGACTTTCTTCAGGGAATCCTTTCCAAGCTGTGGGGTCTTCTTGCTGCCGCATTGTGTTAGACAGATTATAACAACAACTGCAACCAATATCGCAAAAACGGATAAACTGATTCTTTTAACCTGTTTCATGGAACTAATTTCTCGTTTTGATGAACAATTTTCTGCCTGTTTCATAATTAAATTGACGTCTGTGTTGATTTCCCAGATATCTGATGAAAGGCAGTTAAAGATAATGAAAACCTGATTATCACAGATTATTTTTTAAATCCTTTTAACCTCTTTAACTTTACCGGTTTAAATAACCGATATGGGGCGTCTGAATCGTTTGCCTGTTATTGAAAAGCTTCTTGTTACCGATATTGCCGCTGAAGGTAAGTCGGTTGCCTTTCACAACGGGATTGTTGTATTTGTCAGGCAGGCCGTTCCCGGTGACCTGGTCGATGTGCAGTTGTTGCGAAAACGAAAACATTTTATGGAAGGCTGTCCCGTCAGGTTTCATGCGTATTCAGAGAAAAGAACCACACCATTTTGTGAACACTTTGGAACTTGCGGGGGATGTACCTGGCAGCATCTTCCCTATGGTGAACAGCTCAGATACAAGCAAAAGCAGGTCATTGACCAGCTGACACGGATCGGAAAAATTGGCCTGTCAGGAATGGAATCCATCATTGCTTCTCCTTGTCAGACATATTACCGGAATAAACTCGAATTTACTTTTTCGGACGACCGCTGGCTGACACCTGAAGAAATCAATTCGGGTGTTGTTGTGGAGGAACGACGTGCTCTTGGTTTTCACATTCCCGGAAAATTCGATAAGGTCTTTGATGTGAAATTCTGCTACCTGCAACCTGAACCTTCCAATGACATTAGAAAATTTGTCCGGAGTTACGCCCTGGAGCACAATCTGGAGTTTTTCAACCTGAGACGGCAGGAAGGACTTCTGAGGAATTTAATCATCCGCAATACCTCTGGCGGTGAATTTATGGTGATCATGTCTTTTTTCAGAAATGAGCCTGAAGCAATTGAAGGCTTGCTATCTGCAATTGCTCTGAGATTTCCCGCTATTGCCTCATTGTATTATGTGATCAACAGTAAGGCCAACGACACCATTACTGACCTGAAACCGGTTTTTTTCAGGGGGAAAAGATACCTTGAAGAAGTTATGGGGGATCTGCGTTTCCGCATTTCGCCAAAATCATTTTTCCAGACGAATACCGGACAGGCATATGAGTTGTACCGGGTGGTAAGGGAATATGCAGGATTGTCAGGAAAGGAAACAGTATATGACCTTTATACAGGTACCGGAACCATAGCGCTTTTTCTGGCGAAGCACTGCAAAAAAGTCGTCGGCATAGATTATATCGAAGAGGCTATTGCTGATGCTGAGCGGAATGCTGAAGTGAACCTTCTGAGAAACACTGAATTTGCAGCCGGTGATATAAAGGATCTTTTAAATGACGCGTTTATTAAAGATCATGGCCCTCCTGATGTGATCATTGCGGATCCACCGCGGACGGGAATGCATAAGGATGTGGTGAGCGCGATCATGAAACTTGCACCGCAAAGGATCGTTTATGTAAGCTGCAACCCGGCCACTCAGGCAAGGGACATCCGTATGTTGTCAGGCATGTATCATGCTGTAAGATCACAGCCCGTGGACATGTTTCCCCACACGGCTCATGTGGAGAATGTCGTGTTGCTGGATAAGGATTAATGTTAATAATTTGCATCAGGTTTTGTGAGATTTATTGCCAACTTTGTTAAAATCTGAGGCCGTTTCAAATTTTTGAAATATGGGTACTTTTTTTCAGGGTGTTTTCCAGACCTTTTTTCTGATCGGTTATGTTATCCTCTTCATTGTCACCATTCTCATATTGCGTCCTTTCCGGTATCACAAGCGCCGTATCAAATCAACGATCGCTCTTAAAATCAGCTACCTGCTCTACCTTTTTTCATTTCTCGTATTCACCTACCTGCTGCTTTTCGGGGAAAAAATAATATCAGAAGAAGAGCAACCCTATGATACACTGTTCAACATTCATTTCATATTTTTTCTGACTTCAACCATCATACCCAATGTCGGGATCATGATCAGAAGGAAGATCAGGAAAAAACGGGTTGAACACAACATCCTGTTTACCCTGATCAACGTCCTGTACTTTATTTATCTCATGTACCTGAGTTTTTCGCATAAATGGGCCTTAATGTAAAACATTGCGGGTACTGAAATTGTCTTTCAGTTTTGGCCGGTGGCTCATCATTGTCCCTGAATCCGGCTGGCTCCATAACCCTGATGAAAAAACCGGATTGCACGTTCAAGTTTTTCCTCCATGGAAAGCGATCCGTCGATCCAGTGAATGACCGTACCCTCACGTTCCATCTTCCTGAACCAGGTCATCTGCCGTTTGGCAAACTGGTGAATGGCCGTATTGAGTCTGCTGACCATGTCGTCGTATGTTATTCTCCCGGAGAGATACATCGTTACATATTTGTATTCAAGTCCGTAATACATCAGATCTTCAGGTGCCAGGCCGTTGTGCAGGAGCGATCTCACCTCATTCACCAGTCCCTGTTCAAGCCTCTTGTAAAGTCTTTCGGTGATTCGCCTCCGCTCTTCTGCCCGCTCAAACCGGATACCGATAAACAAGGTATTTAAAACCGGCATAGTGTCGGAAAGGTCCGGATTTGCATTCCGGAAAACCTCAATTTCAATTGCCCTGATGGCATGCGCCCTGGTGTCGACATCAGTTTTGTTATGAAGCTTCTTCATGGAATGCAGCATGTCAGCCAGTTCATGCTGCGGCTTTTGCTCGAGTTCCTTGCGCAGGGAAGTATTGACGGGTACATGCAACAGTTTGTAGCTGCGGGTGACTGCGGCGATATAAAGACCCGAACCTCCGCAGAGTACCGGCACTTTTTCACGTGAACGTATGTCTTTCCAGACGGTGAAGAAGTCGCGCTGATATTCAAAAAGATTGTACCGTTCACCGGGTTCCGCAATATCAATCAGGTGACAGGGTATCAACCGGTCGTTCACCCTGTAGTCCTGAGTATCCTTACCGGTACCGATATCCATCTTCCGGTATACCTGACGGGAGTCGGCACTGATGATCTCACCGTCAAGGACATCTGCCAGATGCGCGGCAAAGGCTGTCTTGCCGCCTGCCGTGGGTCCTGCAACTGCAATGAGATCATATCTTCCGGTGTACATTGGGGCAGAAAACTGTAAATTTATGGAAAATCGGTAAAAATCAGTTTACTTTGCAGACAGTTTGAACAGCGTTGTGAAACCGGAAATTAACATAAAAAACAAAAAGGCCTGGCACGACTATGAAATCCTGGAGAAATACGTTGCCGGAATACAGCTTTACGGGACGGAAATCAAATCCATCCGTTCAGGAAAGGTGAGTCTTGCTGATTCATACTGTCATTTCAGGAACGGAGAGCTGTATGCGAAAGGCATGCACATTACCGAGTATAAGTTCGGCAATATTTTCAACCATCAGCCGGCACGTGAACGTAAATTGTTGCTGAACCGGAGGGAACTTAAAAAGCTTGAAAAGAATGTCAGGGAAAAAGGACTGACCATCATTGCGTTGCGGGTCTTTATTTCTGAAAGCGGTTATGCCAAGCTGGAAATTGCTCTTGCCCGGGGCAAAAGGGAATTCGACAAACGAGAAGACCTGAAAAGAAAAGACAATCAAAGGCAAATGGAGAGGCTAATGAAACATTAGGGGAAATCCCGACGGAGTTATCGCCATGACCGGGTATCGCCACGACGAAGTTTCTCCCCGTTGAAATGTGTCTTATTGCGAAAAGAAGAAGTTGTTCAGCTCGTAAATATCGTTTGTGGTCAGGTTTGACTTAAAATCAAAATAGCGGTCAATTTCACGCAGTATCTCATCAAAGGAAATGTAATTGTCCTGATCGGTATCGATGGATCTGAATTTCTCAGGGATTTCAACATTACCGGTACCCTGGCGGGAATAGGATTCAGGTCTGCGGATATAACGGTCAATTTCATTCCGGCCAACTGCCATCGATTTATCCAGCAGGGCAATTACATCATCCTCGGTCATTTCAATTCCGTTGTCATCAACATAGACACCAGGTGAACTGAACGGTTCCTTATCGAGGTAATCATAGACTCCGTCACTGTCCGAATCGACCGGACAACCGGATGAATCCGTCGTCACACCCGGTGGTGTTCCCGGGCAGTCATCCCATCCATCCATCCACCCGTCATTGTCCTCGTCACCAAAGAGGACCGGATCAAATTCCATTTCCCTGAAGAGCCGCTCAACACGCAATGTTTTTGCTGATGAGAAGAGGTCCACATGAAAGGAAATATAGGTAAAGTTGAACATGTCGCTGCCCTTTTTTCCGATCTTACCCGAGGTGTTCTTAAAGGACACATGATCAATGACATCTGAGAATGTATAGCAGAATGAGTTGCCCAGCCTGATCATGAGCCGGTCGGACAACATCATGTCAATTCCGAAATCAAACGGTATTATGAATGCAAATTCGGGATACTTGCCCAATCCCCAGTTATTGTCCCTGAGCGATGTCTCAAAGGTGAAATCACGCTTCATGATCCGGCTGATGCTCACATTCGCCGCAGTTTGCGGCAGGTTTCTGATGGTGCCGTCGGTCCAGTAATAATACTTCGAGCTGACATCCGTTTCAAGATCAGGATCGTAATAAGAACCTATGCTGTCGGTTTTTGAATTGAACAGCATGGTTGAGAAACCGATGGATACAAAAGGATGGATCCGCCGGTCTCTTTTCCTGAATAAATGATCAAAGTCATAGTTGATGTCAAAACCAAAATTGTAAATGGATGTCTCGAAATTGAAATTGTCAAGCGGTTTGGCAAAGGACCGTTCATTACCGTTGATCTTGCCTCCCATAAAGTAAAGGTCGGCTTTCAGCACATGTTTGTTGTCAATATAAGTCGAGAGATTTATTTTATACCCAAGGGTTCCGATTGTGGGAGAATAGTAATTGTTTTTTATATCACCGAAGTAATTCAGAACGCCCACACCAAAACCCACGATCGGTTTATACACCGGATTGATGTCTTCCACTTCTTGGTTCAGCAGGCGCTCAAATTCATCTTCCTGGGCCCGCAATGTTACGGATAACAAAAACAGCGGCAAAACGAACAGAATCAGCTTAAAGCTTAGTTTATTTATCTGACGGAAATACATCACTGATACCATTTTTGTTCCGATATCATCAATGCCTCCTGCACGGTAATCCGGGTTCCGTTGCTGTAAGCAGTTACAAAGGCATCCTTGACCGGTGTCGTGTTCCAGATATGAATCCTGTAATCCCTTGCTTCCCTGTATTCGTCAAAATAACCCACTGTATATTTCTTCCATCCTTCATGCTCTTCCATCTGGACCTCCATCTCAAGGTTCATATTGCCGAAATACCTGCTGATGTTCACTGGTTTATGTCCTGCAGCAATCTGGATGCGGTAATAAATGCCCTTTTCCGGTTCAAGGATGTAAGAATCTCCGGAAGCTGTTTCTGATGTTGTTGTTTTTTCAGCATCCGGCTGGACAGCGGGTGTCTCTGGCGGAATATCAGGAAGCTCTTTCACTGCCGTTTCCGGTTCCATGGCAAGTGCAGACTGATTATTTATCTCCGGTTTTTCAACGTCTGCGGGGACCGTCGTTTCAGCAGTCAGCGGAACTGTTGACTGCTGAACAGGTTCATTCAGAGTCTGTGTGATCAGGGTGTATATTTCATCCCGGTCCATAGCCATCAGTTCAACGTCCCTTTCCAAAATATCGATCATGATGGTCTTTTCATCCACCAGAAAAGAAAACGAACCCTCAATTTCCGGTGGGGGCAGAACAGCCTGGTTTCTTGGAATCAGCCGGTAACTAATGGTAAAATACGCATCAAGGGGCATGTTCATCCAAAGGAACTTGACTGTCTGGTCCTTGAATGTAAAGATCGCTTCTTTCGGATCAATTGATGAGGCGGTATAGCCGTCAGGAATGATCTCTTCAATCTTTGCGAATTGTCGCGCGTTATTTTTGCTTACCAGTATGTTTACGATATATGTTCCGTCACCTCCCGGATAAGGTTTCTGCCGCAAGCATACAATATTGGCCGATTCTTCAGAAAACGGCCTGATATAAGGGATTACCGCTTCTTCAAAATCATTGATGTCAACGATAAGAGAGGGATCAATAGTTTCGGAAGGTTTTATGTCAATTGTGACTGGTTTCAGCTCCAAAGACTTTCTTTGATTGTTTTCAATGTAAGAAAACTCTCCCGACAAATTTAAGGTTCCTTTCAGCCGTTCGTCAACCTTTACCCGGTAACTTGCCGTAAATTCATTGCTTTCAGGCAGCCGCAGCCAGATGAGCCTCACCCTTTTATCGCTGAACGTAAAATCCGCGTTGGCAGAATTGCCGGATGACGCCATCAGTCCGGCCGGTATATCCTGTTGAAAACGTGAAAAGCTTTCAAGATCTCCTTTTTTTAATGTCAGTGTGATTT
>JAFGPB010000031.1 GCA_016926205.1 Bacteroidales bacterium | reverse complement strand
ATGTATGTGGCAGAGGCTATAGGATTTGAAAAGCTTGACATCCTGAGCCAGCGCGGTATAGGCCACATCAATGAAAGCGTGGACATCGTCAGGCAGAACAGGGGGATCAGACTGGACATCCACCGTGTTTCGGAATTTAAAAAGGATGCCGCGATCAATGAGCGCCTGGTTCAGGGTGAGGCCACCGGGTGTTTTTATATTGAAAGTCCTGCCATGCGAGGATTGCTGAAAAAATTGAAATGCAACAACTACCTTTCCCTTGTGGCTGCCAGTTCTATCATCAGACCCGGCGTAGCCAAATCGGGCATGATGCGGGAATACATCAAAAGATTCCACAATCCGGAAGGGTTTACATATCTGCATCCGGTTATGGAAGAACAGCTGAAGGAAACCTATGGTATAATGGTATATCAGGAAGATGTCATCAAAATATGCCACCATTTCGCCGGACTCAACCTGGCGGATGCCGATATCTTGCGTCGTGCCATGGCCGGACGATTTCGTTCAAAAAAGGAGTTCGGGCGCATACAGGACCGGTTTTTTTCTAACTGCAGAGAACGGGGTTATTCCGATGAACTGACGGCAGAGGTATGGCGACAGATAGCTTCCTTTGCAGGATATGCCTTTTCAAAAGCACATTCGGCATCTTATGCCGTGGAGAGCTATCAGAGCCTTTATCTGAAGACTTATTTCCCTCAGGAATTTATGGTTGCCGTCATCAACAATTTCGGAGGTTTTTATCACACCTGGGTCTATTTCAATGAGGTCCGGCGTTCAGGGGCCAGCATTCACCTGCCCTGTGTAAACAAAAGCGATTACAGGACCTGCATATCCGGGAGTGATGTCTATATTGGATTGATCCACATTGTCAACCTGGAACAGAAAACATCCGAAGCCATCATACAGGAAAGGGAACAACACGGATCTTACCAGAGTCTGGAAGACTTCATACGGCGTGTTCCGGTTGGGAGCGAACAGCTGGTCATTCTGATCCGGCTTGATGCTTTCCGGTTTACAGGCAAAACCAAAAAAAAACTGTTGTGGGAGTCCCGGCTGTTGCAAGGCAATCAATCAAATGAAGATCGTAATCCCTTACTGTTCTGCGAAAAAGTAAAGGAATTCACACTTCCAGACCTTGAACAAAGTAAGCTTGAAGATGCTTATGACGAGATTGAATTGCTTGGATTTCCTGTTACACTGACAAACTTTGACCTGCTTGAGACTTCTTTCAGGGGCGAAATAGTAGCACGTGACCTGATTCGTCACGTTGGCAAAAAGATCAGGGTCCTGGGAAACCTGGTTACCATAAAATACGTGCATACCATGAAAAAGGAATGGATGCATTTCGGCTGCTTTTTGGATGTTCACGGGGAATTCTTTGATACGGTCAACTTTCCCGATTCCCTGAAAAAATATCCTTTCCGCGGATACGGGGTGTACCTGATCCTCGGCACCGTGACAGAAGAGTTCGAATTCCCGGTCATAACCGTGGAAAAAATGGCGAAACTGCCCTTTAAAAAAGATCCGAGGTATTAAATGATCACTTTAATGCTTCCTTCATTGTACTTCCAATATTAGCAGGAGATTCGATTATGTGTACACTGCATTCACGCATAATACGGATCTTTTCAGCTGCGGTGTCTTCCTTTCCTGCGATGATGGCACCTGCATGTCCCATTTTGCGACCCTTTGGCGCTGTTAGTCCTGCTATAAAAGCTGCTACCGGCTTGGTGCTGTTTGCCTGAATCCATCTGGCTGCTTCCGTTTCCATATTCCCTCCAATTTCCCCGATCAGGATAATCCCTTCCGTTTCAGGATCGTTCATAAACATTTTGACGGCATCCAGTGCAGAAGTTCCAACCACCGGATCACCACCGATCCCAATGCAGGTGGACTGTCCCATACCTGCCCTTGTTACCTGGTCGACTGCTTCATAAGTGAGTGTTCCTGATCGGGATATAATGCCAATGTGTCCTTTTTTGTGAATAAAACCTGGCATAATACCGACCTTTGTCTCACCGGGCGTAATGATACCGGGACAATTGGGACCGATGAGGTGCACATTTTTGCCTTCCAGGTAATGCTTCACGCGGATCATATCCATAACGGGAATACCTTCCGTAATACAAACGATAACTTTAATACCGGCATCGGCAGCTTCCATGATGGCATCCGCTGCATAAGCTGCCGGCACAAAAATTACAGATGTGTCTGATCCGGTTTCCCGCACAGCTTCATCCACCCTGTTAAATACAGGTTTTCCAAGATGTGTTTGTCCCCCTTTACCCGGTGTAATACCGCCAGTAATCCGGGTACCATACTCAATCATCTGTATTGCATGAAAAGTTCCTTCATTACCGGTAAATCCCTGAACAATAATGCTTGAATTCTTATTGACCAGTATGCTCATCGTATTTGCATTTGTTAAGTCAATCAAAAATATATCTTTTTGCCTTACAATTCCAGTTTCACAAGAAAAACTGAACCATACCCTGTCGGGGTATATTCTTTTTCAGTAATTTTGTTTCAACATTAAAATGATCGACAAAGATACAATAACAGCCATTTCAACAGCTCCGGGAACAGGTGCCATAGCTGTAATCAGACTTTCAGGAGAAAATGCACTGGATATATGTGATGCTGTATTTATTTCTCCAACGGATAAGAAACTCAGCGACCAGCATGCCAATACCCTTCATTACGGAACAATCCGGGAGGGTGATGAAATCATAGATGAAGTGGTGGCTGGTCTGTTTAAAGCACCTCATTCTTATACCGGGGAGGACCTGGTCGAATTATCCTGTCACGGTTCCGTTTATATACAGAAACGGATCCTCGAACTTCTGGTGTCAAAAGGAGCCCGGCTTGCCCGGCCCGGTGAATTCACCATGCGTGCATTTCTGAACGGCAAGCTTGATCTGACGCAGGTTGAGGCCGTAGCTGACCTGATCGCATCAGGTTCAAAAGCTTCTCACCGGGTCGCCATGAACCAGATGCGTGGTGGCTTTACATCAGAAATAAAAAAATTGCGTGACAAATTACTGGAATTTATTTCCTTAATAGAGCTTGAGCTCGATTTCAGTGAGGAGGATGTTGAATTTGCCGACCGCAATCAGCTTAAAGTATTACTTGAAGAAATTACACAACTGCTCCAGAGTATCAGGAATTCCTTTTCACTGGGTAATGTTATCAAAAACGGAGTACCGGTCGCCATAACCGGTAAAACCAATTCGGGTAAATCCACATTGCTGAATCTGCTTTTAAGTGAAGAAAGAGCCATCGTATCAGAAATTGAAGGAACCACAAGAGATTCAATAGAAGACGTAATCAGCATTCAGGGAATACATTTTAGGTTTATTGATACTGCAGGCATAAGGCAAACAGAAGATATCGTTGAAAAACTGGGTATTGAGCGAACGCTGGAGAAGATCCGTCAGGCCACCATTATCATCCACCTGCTTGACTCCCGTTTACCTGTTGAAGAATTGATCCGGCAGATCGACCATCTGGAAGGTTTCACCGGGCAGAACGATAAAAAACGCATTATCGTACTGAATAAAACTGATCTGGTGCCAGACAATCAGCTTAATATTACCAGGCAAAAAATCAAAGATCATCTCTCTGAGCATGATTACCTGGTACTTATGTCGGCTAAAAGAGGTTTTCATCTCGACATATTGGAAAAAACGCTGACTGAAGCTGCAGGTATAAATACCTCAAGTGAAAATGATGTCATTATTACCAATGTCAGGCACTATGAAGCCCTTGAAAAATCACTTGCAGCCATAGAAAGGACATCAGAAGGACTTTACCGGAATATGCCGGGTGACATGCTCGCGCAGGACATACGGGAAGCACTCTATTATCTGGGTGAGATCACCGGTGAAATTACGGACAATGAAATACTAGGCAACATCTTTAAAAACTTCTGTATCGGAAAGTAATGTGCATTTCTTCAGTTTTCTTATAGTTTCCAATAGTTAATAATATCAATGTTTTAGTTCATTATTATT
>JAFGPB010000030.1 GCA_016926205.1 Bacteroidales bacterium | reverse complement strand
CATATCACAGGTTGAGTCTGACAATCCGTTAATTTTTATGAATGCTGTGACCAACAGCATCAATATTCTGGATTATGAGCGGATCACCGTTGGTTATCCTGAAGATGAATATTGTCTGAACGAAGAGAACATTAAACCGGAATTAAGCCATCCGGTTGAAAATCTGTTTTTTCAGGCTGACATGGATCTTGCTATTGATCCTGTAACGGGAGATATCGATCCCTTGAGGAGTGCGCCGGGTACTTATACAATTGCCTTAAATTCAGATATTTGCTTGACTTCTGACAGACTGAGCCTTACCTTAAATGAGATCCCGGATATTGTCAGCATACCTGATACTTTCATCTGTGGAGATGTGTTGAATCTGACGGTGTCAAACGGATACAGATCGGTTCAGTGGTCCACGGATGCTGTGGGACCTGCAGTAAACCTTACAGAAGGAGGCACCGTATGGTACAGGGTTACGAATGACAAAGGATGCAGCAATTCCGATACGTTTGAGGTTGAAAAAATAGCCATTGTCAATGTTGATTACAGGATCAGGGATGCGGATTGTTATGAATCAGGCAGGATCGATATCGTAGATCAGGATATAGAAAATGGAAGACCTCCCTATACATACAAAATAACAAACCTGATCGATCGTTCAGAAGTAGATGATCTGTCTGAGCTACCCGAAGGCGTTTACAGTCTTGAAATCATTAATGACAATGGTTGTACACTCCGCTATCCGCAGAACCTGGTCGTCAGGAAAGACTGTCTGAACGACAGGCCGGTGTTTTCACCCAATGAAGACGGACTGGACGACAGGTATTTCATCAGTTTCGAGGGACCTGTAAGGATCTTTGACCGGAACGGAAACATGAAACGCAGACTTACCGGTCCGGTTTATTTCGACGGCAATGATTCCAATGGCAATGCCCTTCCTATGGGTACATACCTGATCGTTTCCGACAAAGGGGAAAATGTTACCCTTACAATTATCAGGTGAGAAAAAGATATGCTTATTATTTTAAGGAAAGCATTATGAATAATGATGACTGAGGATGATTTTACTTGTGCAATGAACAGACTCTGTGTTTCTGCAGTGCTTTTGTTGCTCGTTTCTTTCGGTCTTCCGGCTCAGGAAAAAGATTTTGGATTCTGGACCAGCATCGCGGCCGAAAAACAGATCAAAAAATGGGAATTGGGAACGGAGGTAGAGCTGCGGACAAAAAACAACGGGCGACAGGTTGACCGCTGGAGCTTTGAAGCAGAAGCATCCTATACATTAATAGAACAGTTGAAAGCCGGTGCCGGTTATAAGTTCATTTATTTTCATGACCTGAAATATCTTGATTTCCAGCCCCGTAACCGGTTTTTTCTCTTTTTGCAGGGGAAACTCGAATACGGTGATTTTACTTTCTGGTTGCGTGAATTCATACAGCTGACAACGAAGGATGAAAGCGACAGGATCAAAGAAAGTGGTAAAACTGATACATACAGAATGAACCCTGAGACGACATGGCGCAACCGCCTGAAGGTCGCATATGACATACCCAAATTTCCTCTTAATCCCTGCCTCTCTTTTGAATCATTCTACCAGCTCAACAATCCTGAAGGGAGCATGTTCGAACAACTGCGGCTGAAGCTTTCATTTGATTACAGACTGAATGAACAGCATGAATTTGAATTTTTCGGACTTATAGACAAGGAAATGAATGAGGATAATAATGTTCAGGCGATTGTTGCGGGTTTGGGGTATAAGTTTGTTTTCCAATAGCTGAGGGAAATGACAAACAGGTTGTTTTCTATGCCAAAATTCGTAACTTGGATGAAAAGGTTGCGGATATTATGAACAGAGCGCTGGCGGTTGTCTTCTTCTTCATCATGATATCCTGCGGTTCCATTTCAAGGATGGCTGACAGGATCGAAGAATCCCATTATGCATTGTACCAGCAAAAAGCACTGATCGTTCACGCAGTTCAGAACAGGAAAGTCTGGTTTACCAATCCGGCATATACACGTTACTATTACTTAAAGGGAAAACAGTATACAGAAAAATGGTCTCCCGGTGATACCATGATCATAGAGGACAATCTTGAGGATTTTTACAGATTAAAGTATCGAAATGAAATCCCTGCAGAAAATTAGTTCAATTTCCGGGTCATTCTGATCTGCTCTGAACAGCATTGCGGTAAAGATCCATATACTGGATGGCGCTGTCTTCCCATGAATAATGCTGTTGCATACCGTTCCGGATGAGTTTCATCACAAGTGCCCTGTCTCCATGGTATGTTTTCACAGCCTGAAGGATCACCTGATAAAGGGCTTGCGTACTCGGTTCTGAAAATTTAAAACCTGTCCCGGAACCTGAAACCGGGTCATACTGAGAGACGGTATCATCCAGTCCGCCTGTTGCCCTGACTATCGGGACGGTCCCGTATTTAAGGGAGTATATCTGGTTCAATCCGCAAGGTTCATAAACTGAGGGCATCAGGAAAAAATCGCATCCGGCTTCTATAAGATGTGCCAGTTCATTGTTGTAACCAATATAAGATCCTGCTTTCCCGGGATACAGACCGGGAAGTTTTCCAAAGAACGATTCCTGGTCGTTATCTCCCGAACCCAGTATGGCAAACTGAACCTTCATATTCTCAAATATGTTGGCTATACAGGCGATGAGCAGGTCCAGTCCCTTCTGCCATGTAAACCTGCTTACAACACCAATTACCGGGAGTTCCGGATCCGGATCAAGATTCATCTTTTCTTGCAGGGATTTTTTACAGATTCTTTTTCCTTTGAGATTGTTCATGCTGTAATTCGCGGGTATTAAAATGTCTGTTTCCGGATCCCAGATGCTGTAATCGGCACCGTTTAGAATACCGATGTACCGGCTCTCTTTGTTTCTGAGAAATGGATCCAGGCCGAATCCTCCTTCGGGAGTTATTGTTTCCCGTGCATAACCCGGACTTACCGTATTGATGAAATCGGCATAATATATACCTCCTTTAAGCAGGTTGATCGCGCCGTGACATTCAAATTTATCAGAGGTGAAATTGATCTCACCGAGACCTAAATAATTATAGGATTCTTTTGAATACCTTCCCTGATATGCAAGATTGTGGATGGTCAGTACGCTTGCAGCTTTGCCGAGAATAGGATCCCCCCGATGCCAGATCTTCAAATATACTGGCAGTAATGCAGTTGGCCAGTCATTTGCATGTACAATATCAGGGATAAAATGAATTTCCTGACACAGTTGCAATGCTGCTCTTGAAAGAAAAGCAAATCGTTTTGGATTATCCTGGTAATCATTGTATCCGGCATCATGATATAGTCCTTCGCGGTCAAAATACAGGTTGTATTCTATAAAGTAAACAGGAATACCTTTTGCGGTAACCGTTTTATATACACTGCACCATTCCTGTTTATTCCCCATCCATACACCCATGGATTCTATAAATGGCACAATGTTGTATTTTTCAGTGTCGATAAAGGAATATTTAGGAATAACGATCCTGACATCTGCACCTGTTCTCTGCAGGGATGGAGGAAGAGAACCGACAACATCGCCCATACCACCTGTCATTGCGTAAGGGATGCACTCCGAAGCCACCATAAGTATTTTCAGACTTTTTGCCATAGAAAGTTGCCAGTCCTTCTTACATTCATGCAGTTGCCTGCATTTTTATTTCAATCCTGTCTTCCGATCCGTAGATCAGTGCCAGTACAAGCGTTAAGTATTCCTGCAGCTGTCTTGTAATGAGAAAATTATCCAGTACTACCTGGTGTGCCCTTTTGCCCATTAGCTCAATAATGTCAGGATGTTTCAGCAGGTATCGGACACGCAATGCGGTTCCCTCAGGAGTATTGACCAAAAATCCGTTGTAATGGTTAATGACCTGCAGTCGGATCCCTCCGGTATGACCTGCTATGACAGGTTTTCTTTTCCACATTGCTTCTGTAACGGTAAGTCCGAAACCCTCACGCAAGGATTTTTGTAAAACAATGTCCGATCCTCTTTGAAGGGCGTTGATCAAAAGGTGCGCATCAGGGGGTAGCTCCAGGATGTGAATATCCGGATCACTACCTGCAAATTCCTTTACTTCGCCCAGGACCTGTGTTCCTTCAGGATCATCCGTTGCGCCACCTCCCGCAAGTACGAGCTGGACCGGAGTATATTTCCGGACAAGCTTGAAGGCCTGTATAACGCCGATAGGATCTTTAAACCGGTCAAACCTTGAAACCTGGGTAATGACCGGAATACTCCGGTCGATATTCCATTCATCAAGAAATCCGGTAATTTCTTTGTCTGTAAGTTCCAGATTTTTTTTACTTAGCGGATCGATGCTTGGCGGGATTAAATACAGGGGGTGTGCAAGGGGCTGGGCGAAATTGGCCAGAGACCAGATGCTTGCGTTATAACCTTCTACATAGTTGCGCAGGTACTTCCAGACAGGTCTGAAAGGATGGCTGACATCGATATGGCACCTCCAGAGCCATTTGCCTTTTCTTCCCGAACAGTAGTGCAATAAAGGAGCAGGCTGTGGATCGTGAATAAATACTATGCTGGCTTCTTCAAGTCTGGACCGCAATCTTTCATAATTTTGAAGATTGGTTTCCTCATAGGCTTTATAGAGGTTACCTGAGATTTCCTCACGATTCCCCTGCAGTGCATTGTGTATTTTTTTTGTACACTGGTAGAATTCAGAATTTCCGTTAATCACTTCCCATTCAGCGTCAATCCCCAGCTCCCTTTTCAGCGGAATAAGCCGGTTCAGAATCTCAGCCACTCCACCACCTTCCTTTGTGGAGTTGATGTGAATGATTTTCATTCCCCTCAGTGGATTTGCCAGTTGTTTGAGGTGATCAATAACTTCATTACCCACTATGGTTGCATATTGTTCTAACAAAGTCTTCATCGCAAACTTCTTTTAAAATATTGATTGAATATATTGCCAATATCCTGCCGCAATTCATTCAAGGTGGTAAAATATGGATCAATCTGGTCCAGAAGGCTGATCAGTTCAGCGTACCGATCACCAAAACCCGCCAGCCATACAATAAAATCACTTTTAATTTCCTTTGTTCTGCGCCTGGCATCGATACAATGATAAAAAATACTGCTTAAGGTAAGGTTGGGTATAATATCCGGAAATTGCCCGGGGTGTTCTATTTTGATCCCGGTATCAAAAACTACCGTTTGTGAACGGGTAAACTGAAATTCATTGCCTGGTTTTGCCCATGGAACATATTCCGTTTCATAAAGCCTCTGTTCGATTACCTCGATCAATTCCCTTCTGAGCGATTCAAGGTCTTCAAAAATATTGGGATCAATAAGTGACAGTTGCTCCGCTACCCTTGCATCATTAAGACTCCGATGGGCCCAGTTGGCAAAATCATTCTGAAACTCGGAATCACTTGAATGCTGCCTGAGCAAACCGCCCCAGAAATGATAATACAGGCAACCCCTGTGAGTATGTTTCAGATGATCCCGTAATTCTCTGAGATTCTGCGCTTTCTCTCCTGTTGCTATAGCGATCAGGGCACAGTCCATTACGTTAAAATAAGTATCCATTGCTTCGTTCTGTTTAATATTATAGGGTTTGTATCTGTAATTCACACTGGTTTAACGCGAAGATATGAATTTATATCAGGAATCAAATATTATCCGGAATCGTACACTTCCTGTATCAATATCGTACACTTCATATGAAAAGGGAGAAAACCAAATATTTATAACTATTTGATAAATAATATTTTGAAATATTTGGCACGGACTTTGGTTTTGATCACAGGGCAGGATACACACAGGGCAGGATACACATTAAAACATTCAGATGATGTTCAGGAATTTCTTTAATGTTACCGTAAGAATGTTTGAAAGGTATGGTGCATATACACTTACCAATGTTATTGGTCTGGCAATTGGTATTGCTGCAAGCATCATCATTTTTCTTTACGTGAACAGAGAGACCAGTTATGACCGGTTTCATGAGAATGCGGACCGTATTTACCGGATCGGTGTAAGAGGTTTTCGGGTGGAGAACAAGATCAATCATGCAGTCACACCTGCTCCGCTTGCGAAGGCTCTCCTGAATGAAACGGACGGAGTTGAGAATGTTGTCCGGATTGCCCGTTTTGGAGCATGGCTGGTCAGATACAATGACTTACAGTATAATGAAGATAACATAATTTTTACGGATTCGTCTTTTTTTCAGATCTTCTCTTTTCCTCTTATTCAGGGTAGTTCAGATGAAGCTTTAAAGACGCCGGGAAGCGTTGTCATCACAAGAAGCACCGCGAACAGGTATTTTGGTACCGATAATCCGATGGGAAAAATGTTGCGGATCGAGAATGATTCGACATACTATGAAGTGACTGGTGTTATGGAGGATATTCCGGTGAATTCACACATTCATTTTGACATGGTAGCTTCGTTGTTGACTTTTTCTGAACTGGAGTATGAAAACAACTGGGTGGCAAACTATATGTATACATATATTCTGGCCAAAGAGCATGCGAATGAAAAAGATCTGTCCAGGAACGTCAATCAGCTTGTTCAAAAATATGTCATTCCGGGTTATCTTAAGCTTATGGAGGCTGACGCACAGGATGTTTCTGCAGATAACTATTCATATGAATATGCTTTACAGCCCATTAAGAATATTCACCTTCGGTCTTCATTTGAAATAGAATTCGAAGCCAACGGAAATATTTTCAATGTATATTTATTTTCAGCTTTGGCTGTGGTAATTCTGGTTGTTTCATGCCTGAACTTTGTTAACCTTGCCACAGCGCGTGTGGCAAACCGTGCAAAAGAAGTGAGCATACGAAAGATTGCCGGATCTGACAGAAAAATCCTCATCCGGCAATTCCTTACTGAATCATCCATGCTGGCGATTATTGCAATGGTTTTGGCACTCTTAATTACGGAACTGATCCTGCCGGCTTTTAACCAATATATGGGTCTTGACCTTGATATATCACAGCTGATCAATACTTCGGGTGTATTGCTTTTGATTGTCCTGATTCTGGTTATCGGAATATTATCCGGACTTTATCCCGCCTATTATCTTTCATCATTTAATCCGGTTAAGGTCATGCGGCCGGATTACCATCATCGTCCGGATACGGGTTTATTCAGGAGGATTCTGGTTTTCTTTCAGTTCTTTGTCGCAATTGGCATGATTGCCATGACGATCATTATTTTCAGGCAATATCATTTTATGGTGAACAAAGATCTAGGATTTAACAAAGAGAATTTGCTTGTCATAAGACGTCCGGACGGACTCAGGGATCAGCTTCAATATTACAAGGAAACAGTACTTAAGCATGCAGATGTGGTTGCTATAACCAATTCCACTTACATTCCGGGTAGCAGTTCCTTCCCCCGCATGCCGTTCTATCTTGAAGATCGGGATGCTGCAAACAACTATTCTCTGGATTATGTTTTTGTTTCAGGGACCTTTGCTGAGACATACGGAATGCAAATCTTACAGGGCAGGTTTTTTATTCAGGATGTTCCCGGGGATAGTACAATGTGTGTGCTTAACGAAGCTGCAGTTGAGTTTATGGGAATGGACCATCCTGTCGGTAACAGGCTGATATCATTGAGTGGTGATCCCACGAAGCATACATATGAGGTTATTGGTGTTGTGAAAAACGTTCATTTTGAAACTCTGGAAAATCCGGTGAGGCCGATGATCATGATTTTAATGCCCGGTAACTATGAAGGATACCTTACCGTGAGGTTGCACACAGAAAACAGGGAGCAGGCCATAGATTATTTACAGAATGAATGGAAGAAAGTAACTACAGCATATCCTTTCGTTTCGTACGATCTTGATCTCAGTCTCCGGCAAAACTACCGGTCAATTAAAGAAGGAGGCAGGATATTTTTTATCATATCGGTTATCGCAACATTGATAGCCTGCCTGGGTTTGTTTGGTCTGATATCTTATGATTACTGCAGGCGGAGGTACGAATTTGGATTACGTAAGGTGCTGGGCGCCAGTATACAGCGTATACTGCTGATACAATTCAAAGAATTGCTGGTCATTATAATTATGGCTTCTGCATTTGCATGGACAGGTGTATTTTTTCTGGCCGCAACATGGTTAAAAGACATTTATTACCGTATCAATATCAATCCTTTTCATTTTCTGATATCATCGGTCATTATACTGATCTTAGCCATCATTTCTTCAGGTTATCAGGCATATATTGCTGCATTTACCAAACCGGGTTATGCTCTGAAATACGAATAAATCTTCATATGTATTTGGTCCAGTAATATTGTTTTGGTTTTGCATCGCGAAATCCAAGGCTTTTGTACAGATGTCTTGCATTTCCGTTGTCTTCCCTGACCTCAAGAGTTACTTTAGAGCAGCCCATCCTGCGGGATTCCACAATGGTCCTTTCAAGCATTTGTCTTCCGATTCCTTTGTTCCGCCAGGATTTGGTCACAATTACATCATGAATATTAACAAAAGGTTTGGCCGAGAATGTACCGAAATTGACAAAACAGTTTAACAGCCCGATAAAATTTCCGTCAATAACAGCTAAGAAGACAATCTTTGTAGGGTGGTTTTTCAGTCCCTCCAGGAGCATTTCCTTTTGCCTGTCTGTGTATGGCATGCCACCTCCCATTTCATCGGTAATGTATTCATTCATGAGGTTGATCAGTGCATGGCAATGAACGGGATCGTCAAAATCACAATGTATAATCTCAATCGTCTGGTTCATGTTTTGTATAGTCAATATGATGGTAATTGCAACAAACGTCAATCCTGCCATACAATATCAACAATGTATTAAATTTACACATAAATCTTAGGGTGCCAAGCGAGAATGGATATAATTTTACAACGATGACTATCAGAGAGCTTCATAAAAAAATAAGCATTGCATATTCTGATCGGAATCTGCATAAAATAACCATCACTCTGATTCAATTGTACAAAATGGAACAGTACGGTACTCTGGAACAGATAGCAGGAATGATCGGTGAAGTTGTAAAGATACCCATTGATCCGGAACTGAAATACTTCTCAAAGCTTATGATGCTCTACCATCCTGATCGCGGCTCTTATCACAGGATGGAAATTGAAAAACTGTTGAGGCAGAATGACTACAGCGGATTAAGAAGCTACAGGCATGTTTTAATGCTGGACAGGATTGAAGAAATCGCCAAAACATTGTCATGTATGGAAGACATTGATTATTCACCGGTTTATGAGTGGGATTGGAACGTTGACGGATTTCATATTGTGGACTACGGTGATTCAGAACACTTCCGGGAGGACTGGGATTCTGCAATGCATAATGACAATGGAATAAATTTTTATGAGGCCTTTCAACTGCGTATGTTCGGAAATTTCACAACAGATTTTCCTGCTTATTATTTTGAGGATATCGAAGAATTTGAACTCACACAGTCAGGGATAGACGATCTGAACGGAATACAATACTGTATTCATGCGAAAGTCATTGATCTTTCCGGTAATTCCATATCGGATTTATCCTATATGTGGGAATTGTCCCTGCTGGAAGAGCTGAACCTGTCTGATAACAGGCTGGAAGTGATAGACAGCCTTTCCAACCTTCAGAATCTTCGTAGCATCAATTTATCAGATAATAATATCTCGGATGTATCCCCTCTGTTTCGGTTGAACAGACTTCAATATGCAGAGCTTGCGGGAAACCGGATCAGCAGGACACAGATCAGGGAGCTTGAGAAGATGGGAATTACTGTGGTAGCAGATTAATCATCAAAGGTAAATATGATTTTCCATAAATCAATATCTTTGTGACCTTAAAATTTGCTGGAAAAACAAATGGTTCAGATCCGGAATTTCTGCATTATTGCGCATATAGATCATGGTAAAAGTACATTAGCCGACAGGCTGATACAATATACAAACACGTTACCGGAAAGGGATTTTCACGATCAGGTGCTTGATAATATGGATCTTGAGAGGGAACGGGGAATAACCATAAAAAGTCATGCCATCCAGATGGTATATCAGTACAGGGATAGTGACTACATTCTGAACCTAATCGATACTCCGGGACATGTTGACTTTTCCTATGAAGTTTCCCGTGCAATTGCTGCCTGTGAGGGTGCCCTGCTTGTAATTGATGCCACACAGGGAATTCAGGCCCAGACGATTTCCAATTTATATCAGGCAGTTGATCACGGTCTGGAGATAATTCCTGTTCTGAATAAGATGGATATGCCCAGTGCAATGCCTGATGAAGTCAAGGACCAGATTGTTGACCTGATCGGATGCAAACGTGAAGAAATACTGGAAGTGAGTGCAAAGACCGGAATGGGAGTGGATCTGATCCTTGAAAGGATTATTGAAAGAATACCTACGCCGCAGGGTGATCCTGAGGCACCTTTGCAGGCACTTATCTTTGATTCTGTCTTCAATTCGTACCGGGGGATATATGCTTATTTCAAAATTATGAACGGCAGGATCAGGACAGGTGAACATGTGAAATTTGTGAACCTGAACAAAGATTATCATGCCGATGAAATAGGGGTGCTGAAAATCAAATATGAGCCCAGGAACATGCTGGCGGCTGGCAATGTAGGATACATTATATCGGGTATTAAATCTGCCCGTGATGTAAAAGTGGGGGATACAATCACACATTATGACAGACCGTGCGACAAAGCTATTGAAGGTTTTGTAGAAGTAAAACCCATGGTATTTGCCGGACTTTATCCTGTGGAAGCAGATGATTATGAAGAATTGCGTGCATCGATAGAAAAGTTGCAGCTTAATGACGCCTCCCTATCATTTGTTCCTGAATCCTCGGCTGCATTAGGTTTTGGATTTCGATGCGGTTTTCTTGGTCTCCTGCATATGGAGATCATACAGGAACGGCTTGACCGGGAATTTGACATGGATGTGGTAACCACTGTACCCAATGTATCGTACAGGGTTATCACCACCAAAGATGAAATGACGGAAGTGCACAATCCTTCAGGTTTACCCGATCCTTCTTATATACAGTTTATAGAGGAACCTTATATTGAAGCTCAGATCATTTGTCAGGCTGATTATGTCGGCGCAATCATGAAACTCTGTATTGACAAGCGGGGTGTATTGAAAAACCAGGTTTACCTGACCACAAACCGGATTGAAATTACGTTTGAGATGCCTCTGGCTGAAATTGTCTTTGACTTTTATGATAAACTGAAAAGCATTTCAAAAGGTTATGCTTCGTTTGATTATCATTATACCGGATACAAACCGGCAAATCTCGTACGCCTGGATATCCTCCTGAACGGGGATGTGGTTGATGCTCTGTCTTCGCTGATTCACAGGGATAATGCCTACACTTTCGGAAGAAGGATATGTGAAAAACTGAAAGAGCTGATCCCGCGTCAGCAATTTGAAATAGCCATTCAGGCTGCAATTGGATCTAAAATAATCGCCCGTGAAACTGTAAAAGCGCTTAGAAAGGACGTTACTGCCAAATGTTATGGCGGAGATATCACGAGAAAACGGAAGTTGTTGGAGAAACAGAAGAAAGGAAAAAGGAGGATGAGACAAATTGGTAATGTTGAGGTGCCGCAGTCGGCGTTTCTTGCAGTGCTAAAGCTGGATTGAGGTGAAAGGCCGGTAGAACTTTATAATGATTTTATCTGTCATTGTTCCCAGCGAAGATGGTTTGATCAATGGGATACTTTAATAAAAGCTGCTACAGGCCAGGTAATCTTTATACTTTTGAAGGAGTAGAATCCCGATATGTGATTTTCGGTATCGTGGATAGATTCCATTTTGTTTATTCCGTCTGAATCAGCAGGTATCACATACTGAAGTGACATTTGAAGTGCCTGAAGCTGATTTTCAATTCTTTCAGTTGTTCTGGCGGTTTCAAAATCAAAGTCGAAACCGTGCTCAACCTGCGGAGCGGCGTATGTAAGTGTGTTTTCGACATTGCTGTTCAGGTTTTCGATCCGTTCTTCAGCCTGTGCCAGTTCAAAGTTGTAGGCAAAACCCTGCTCAACCTCCGGAGTAGCATATGCAAGTGTGTTTTCGACATTGCTGTTCAGGTTTTCGATCCGTTCTTCAGCCTGTGCCAGTTCAAAGTTG
>JAFGPB010000029.1 GCA_016926205.1 Bacteroidales bacterium | reverse complement strand
TGCTCTTGCCATACTGAGCAACACTCCAATTTAGTTAGTGTTGAGTTTCACAGCATTGCGAAGAAATTATGCGGGCTATGCTTTGAAATATGTAAAGAACTTAAATTACTCTCTTTTCAAATACTCATTCAATTCTTCGTCCAGATCCTGCAGTTTTTGTTCCAGCGGCAACACATCATTTCTTTCTTCAGTTTCAATCAACCTTGTAACAAACTGCAATGCGGCCATCGCCAAAAAATCCTGGGCATCCTTGTCCTGGTACCGTTGTTTATATTGCAGCACTTTGTCATTTATCAGTTTGGTTGCCTTTCTAATTTTCTCCTCGTCCTTCAGTTCTATTTTTAGTGGATAATAGCGATCTGCTACATTAATTCTTATCGACAATTTCTCCTCCATTACATCAATAAAGTACTATCTGTTTAAGAGAGCAATGCATTTATCAATCTCCCGCACTATCCTGTTTACTTGTAACTTGGTATCGTGTATATCCCCTTCAGATACAGTAGACAGTACCTTCGCCATTTTTAAGTTTTCAAAATCCCTTTCAGTCTCTTTAAGTTTATTTTCAAGTTCCGAGAGTTTTTCGTTCAACCCCTTGTTTTCAGAATGAAGTTCACGATTCACAATTTTCTGTTCTTCATACATGGAAACAATAGTTTTGATCTTGTACCTCAGACTGGAAAATATTTCATCAAATTTATTGTCCATTCAATGCAAAGATAGATTCAATTTTTAATACCTAAAAACAAATTTAGCATTTTGTTCATTAATACCCGCAGAAAGTAAGGGAATAGTTTTTAGCTTTACAAACCTTGATAATGCTTCAGAACATAAAATAAAGATATGAATTTTAAGACGTTTTTGTTCTCCATATTTGGCTTTTTTTTATTCGCTTTCACTTCTTTTCAAACTGCGGGACAGGGCAGCCGGTATTCAAACTTTTCAGTCCCCCTGGATATCCCTTTGTATCTTTCCGGTAATTATGGGGAAATCAGAAACGCACATTTCCATGCAGGTGTTGATTTCAAGACCGAACAGGTGGAAGGTAAAAAAATACTGGCTGCAGAGGACGGCTATGTGGGCAGGATAAACATACAGAGCGGAGGTTATGGCAACTCCATATATCTTTTCCACCCCGGGGGTTATATGACAGTTTATGCACATCTGAAGGAATTTATGCCAGAGGTTGAAGCTTATGTTAAAGAAAATCAATACAGAAAAAAAGATTTTGAAGTAAATCTGTTTCCTGAACCAAACCAGTTCAGTTACAAAAAAGGCCAGATGATAGGATTGTCGGGAAATTCCGGTAATTCATCAGGCCCGCACTTGCATTTTGAGATCCGGGATCTTGGCACCAGCATACCCCTGAACGTACTGAACTTCAATTTTCCTGTTGCTGATGATATCAGTCCGCGGATCCTCTGGCTGGCGGTCTATCCTCTCGGTGAAAACAGTCAGGTAAACGGTAGCAGGGAAAAAAGCTTGTTTCAGGTTTTTTTACGCAATGACTCCTATGTGATCAATGAGGATCTGATCGAGCTTTCGGGGGAAATTGGTTTTGGCATTGAGTCCTATGATTTTCTGAACGGATCATCCAACCGGTGCAGTCCCTATACCTTCATGCTGACCATTGATGAACAACTCATCAGCCATTTCAGGCTCGACAGCATACCTTTTCACATGACTGCTTATGTGGAAAGCCATATCGATTATGGGGAAAAAATCAAATCAGGCAGGATCATTCAAAAGCTCTATGTGGATCCGAACAACAAACTTGGGATTTATAGAACATCTCCTGAACGGGGAATCTGCAGATTCAGTGACACACTGTTGCATCAGGCGAGGATCACTGTTGCGGATGTTTACGGAAATGAGTCCGTTCTTAATTTCAGGCTGAGATCATCACCACCGGCTGATCCGCCGGTATCTGTTCAGAAGGATACGACCGTGGTCTCCTTGTTCCAGTATGGTGCTCTGAATGCATATGAGGACAGCAATGTCCGGATCGTAATACCCGAAGATGCCTTGTATGACAATATTCAGTTTCAGTACAGGAAAATCCCATCCGGTCCCGAAAGCCTGTCGGATACATTCGCTGTTCACACCGAGTATATTCCGCTTCATAAATCTTACGTTTTATCCGTCAAACCCAAAAATATTCCTTCGGAATACATTGACAAGGTATTCATTGCAGGGAAGGACCGGGATGGCAGGCCCGCAGGTTATGGGGGTGAATACAGGAACGGTTACATAACTTCCCGGATGAGCAGTTTTGGAAGATTCTACCTTGCACTGGACACCATCAGGCCCGTCATTGCTCCGGTGAATTTCACAGAAAACGGTCAATATTCAAAAGGACAAAGTCTGTCATTCACCATTAAGGATTTTGAGTCGGGCATCAGAAATTATATCGGGTATATTGATGGTAACTGGACTTTGTTTAAGTATGATGCCAAGAATGACCTGATTACTTATGTTATTGATGAAGAAAGACTTTCAGATTCCCAGATGCATCGCCTGGAAATCATTGTAACAGACAATAAGGATAACATTGCACATTTCAGCTCAGATTTCTTTTATTGATAGTCTGTTTCATGAGAATGACAAAAAAAGGATACCATGTGGTCGGCCTCATGTCGGGAACAAGTCTGGATGGTCTCGATCTGGCTTTGTGCAGGTTTTACAAATATCGGGATCAATGGACATATGAAATTCTGCATGCCGGTACTGATGCATATTCTGAAGAATGGAAAAAAACCCTCTCGACAGCCGGCATGCTGCAGGCACGTGAATTCCTGATGCTGCACAAGTCATACGGCAACTATCTTGGATCAGCGGTAAAACGTTTTCTGGGAACAAGTTTCAGCGCCGGACTAGTCGCTTCACACGGTCATACGATATTTCACCGGCCGGAAGCGGGGTTGACTTTTCAGCTGGGTGACGGAGCAACACTGGCATCCGTTTGCGGCATAACTACTGTATCGGACTTTCGTACGATAAGTGTGGCAGTCGGGGGTCAGGGTGCACCACTTGTCCCCGTGGGTGATGAGTTGCTTTTTGGTGCATATGACGGCTGCCTGAATCTGGGAGGCTTTGCCAACATTTCATACAGGCAGGGCAACAGAAGGGTCGCATTTGACATTTGTCCGGTCAACATTGTCCTGAACAAGCTGGCTTTGCTGAAAAATCTGGATTATGATACGGACGGCCATCTGGGCAGGACCGGGAGACCACACCGGGAACTTATCAGGCAATTGAATTTCCTGCCCTATTATGAACAGAAAGGACCAAAATCTTTGGGAAGGGAATGGCTGGACCAGTATTTCCTGCCGGTGCTTGATCGGTTTGAGCTTACTCCTGAGGATAAACTTCGTTGTGTTTATGAGCACATTTTTCATCAGATCGGTCGTTGTCTTAAATCCATAATGTTACCCAGGATTCTTGTAACCGGAGGGGGTGCTTTTAATGGTTTCCTGATCGGGGGACTGAAAAAGCAGGGGTTCAGACTTGAACTCCCTGACAGGGAACTCATCAAGTACAAGGAAGCGCTGATATTTGCTTTTCTGGGCCTGTTGCGGTACCGGAATGAGGTAAATTGTCTGGCTTCAGTTGCCGGGGGCAGGCAGGATCTGTCGGCAGGGATCATCCACAGGATATAAAAAGAAATGGATGAAAACCTTGTGGTAATCATCCATTCTCAACCCTAACTAAAAGCAAACTAATTATTAACAAAAAACTACTAAT
>JAFGPB010000028.1 GCA_016926205.1 Bacteroidales bacterium | reverse complement strand
AGACTTAAGTATTAAAATATTTTTTGAACTTTGCAGGATACCATTCGGCATGGTATTTTATTGCTTTGAACTAAAAGAAATGTAAAATGGAACTTCTAGTAATAACAGGTTTAAAGGACTGGTTTGGCACTTTGGGTTTGATTGAAAAACATGCTGTTCTGGCAGCATCGGTAACAGCTTTTATAGCAGTTCTTTTGATTTCAATACTTGTGTATCAGATACTGAACAGGGTAATCTTGTATTATTTAAAAAAGCTGACTTACCGGACGCAGACAACCTGGGATAATATACTGTTTGAGAAAAAAGTTTTTAAAAGGTTGTCCCATCTGGTGCCGGCTATTATGATCCATTACGGGGCTGCTGTTGCAATGAAGGATTATCCGGTCGCTGTTGAAGTCATTCAATCCATTACGTACCTGTATATGGTGATTGCCGCTATACTCGTAATTGATGCTTTACTAAACGGTTTCCACGAGATTTACAATACGCTTCCCGTTTCAAAGGACCGCTCCATCAAAGGTCTGGTGCAGGTAGTTAAGATCTTTATCTATATTTTGGGCTTCGGGATCATTATTTCAATTATCCTCCAGAAGGATTTAACTTCATTTTTTGCCGGACTGGGCGCTATGGCGGCTGTCATCATGCTGATCTTCAAAGATTCCATCCTTGGTTTTGTTGCAGGTATTCAGCTGTCGGCCAACGATATGGTACGCCTGGGGGACTGGATTGAAATGCCCAGCCGCAATGCCGACGGGGAAGTGTTTGACATTACACTGAACACGGTGAAAGTCAAGAACTGGGACCAGACCATCAGTACCATACCTCCGTATGCGCTGGTCACAGAATCTTTTACCAACTGGCGGGGTATGGAGGAATCGGGCGGCAGAAGGATAAAACGTTCCGTAAGCATTGACATGAAAAGCATTCACTTTCTGAGCAAGGAGGAAATTGAAAAATTCAGGAAAATTCAGATCATCCGGGATTATATAGAGAAAAGGGAAGTCGAGGTTGAAGCGTACAACAAAAAGCATGGCGTTGACGAATCGATGCCTGTCAACGGAAGAAGGCTGACCAATATCGGAACTTTCAGACAATATATAAAAGAATACCTGAAGCGCCATCCGAAAATTTACAATGATATGACCTTTCTGGTGAGGCATCTGCAGCCAACCGACAAAGGCCTTCCGGTTGAAATTTACGTCTTTAGCAAGGATCAGCGGTGGGCATATTACGAAGCGATCCAGGCTGATATATTCGATCATATTCTGGCTGTTATCCCCCAGTTTGGATTGCGTGTTTACCAGAGTCCCACGGGTGATGATATTGCTGCGCTGGCCGGATACCGTCCGGAGACAGGCACGGATTGAAAAATGATTGCATGCAGATGACCGTCACATACGAATGGTCTTTTAAAGATCAGGAACTCCCGAAAAACAGATAGGCGATGAAGATGGCGGCGATGATTCCCGCAAGGTCGGCGATCAGTCCGAATGGCACCGTGTACCGGGTGTTGCGGATGTTCACTGCCCCGTAATATACGGCTACCGTATAAAAGGTCGTCTCTGTGGATCCCTGGAAGATGCATGCCAGTCTTCCTGCAAACGAGTCGGCGCCGAAATGCGTCATGGTCTCCACCATCATTCCCCTTGCCCCGCTGCCGCTCAGGGGTTTCATAAATGCAACGGGTAGCGCATCCACAAAACGGGTGTCAAATCCCATCCACGAAAAGAACTTACCAATGCCGCCTACCAGGAAATCCATGGCTCCCGAGGCCCTGAAAACTCCCACTGCCACCAGCATGGCGACCAGATAGGGGATGATCTTGACGGCGATTTTAAATCCTTCCTTTGCGCCTTCGATGAATGTTTCATACAGGTTTACCTTTTTCCTGAGTCCCAGCCAGATGAAAAGGATGATGACCAGGAATAGCAGAAAGTTGCCTGCAAAGCCGGTGCGCACTTCCACATCGGCCTGCGGAAGCCTGTTGAGATAAAATATAATTCCGAAAACCAGGGTGCTGATGCCCAGCAGATAGGCGAGAACAACCCTGTTGAACAGCCTGATCTTTTGTCTGATGGCGACCGCAATCAGTCCGGCCAGCGTGGAAAAATAGGTGGCCAGCATCAGCGGAATGAATATATCGGTCGGCACACGGGCGCCGCTTGCGGCCCGCATGGCCAGTATGCTGATGGGAATGAGGGTCAGTCCCGATGTGTTCAGCACGATGAACATGATCTGGGATGCGGATGCTTTTTTCTTGTCGGGATTGATCTCCTGAAGTTCCCCCATGGCCTTCAGTCCGAGCGGGGTGGCTGCATTGTCGAGCCCCAGCATGTTGGCGGCGAAATTCATGAGCATGGATCCCATGGCGGGATGGTCTTTGGGAATTTCAGGAAAAATGCGCGTAAAAAAAGGATTTACCGCCCTGGAAAGCAGGTTTACCGCGCCGCCCTTCTCACCGATCTTCATGATGCCGAGCCAGAGCGTCATCACTCCGATCAGGTATATGGCGATCGTAACGCTGGTCTCGGCCATGTCGAAGGTGCTTTGCACAATCCCGGAAAATACGTCGCGGTCAGCTGCATCAAAAACGATGTTCATGTGCTGAAGGAAAAAGTCCCTGAAGTAATATCCGATCACCCTGATCAGGGCAACCAGAAAACCGATGAGGAAAAATGCTATCCAGATGTAGTTTAATACCATATTGTGTGCAAATCATTAAAATTTAAAGACCCCCGGTGATCCCCCTGAAAGGAAGACCCCCTGCTTCCCTGAAGGTTTTCAGTCCGCTCTCCGAGCTGATGCCTGAACCGGTGAGTACAACCAGGTTTTTCATTTTCATTCTCAGTCATTTTCCCCTGCCAGGGCGAAGTCGATTTGCTTGCGGAGCATGTTGATGCGCACAACCCTTATGGTGACCGGATCTCCCATGCGGTATTTCTTTCCGGTTCTGCGTCCCCGGATCCAGTAATTGTCCTCATCATATTCGAAAAAGTCGCTTCCCAGATCGCGTACCGGCACCATACCCTCGCATTTGTTCTCAATGATCTCCACGTATATGCCCCATTCGGTGACACCCGAGACGATGCCCTCAAATACCTGTCCCACTTTTTCTTTCATAAACTCGGCCTGCTTGTATTTGACAGAAGTCCGCTCGGCCTCCATGGCCAGCACTTCCATTTTGGAAGAATGGCGGCACATGTTTTCATACTTTTTCCGGTTTCCGGAATGTGCGTTGTCAAGATACCCGGCAAGCAGCCGGTGCACCATCATGTCGGGATAACGGCGGATGGGAGAGGTGAAGTGCGTGTAATATTTAAAGGCGAGTCCATAATGCCCTATGTTGTCGGTTGAATATTCTGCTTTAGCCATGGCGCGCAGGGCGAGGTTTTCCACGATATCCTGCTCGCGTTTGCCCTTTACATCGGTGAGCAGCCGGTTCAGCGAATCTGCAGTCTGTTTGTCCGACCGGAATGACAGCTTGTACCCGAAGCGTTTTACAAACTGGGAGAATTTCTGCAGCTTTTCATTGTTGGGTTTGTCATGAACGCGGTACACGAAGGTCTTCTGGTCTTTTTTATCCTTTACATCGCCGATGTATGTGGCCACTCTTTTGTTTGCCAGCAGCATGAATTCCTCGATCATCTCATTCGACAGGTCGTGTTCCCGGGCATAAATGCGGATGGGACGGCCTTTTTCGTCGACATCAATTTTCACTTCCTCCCTTTCAAAGTCGATTGAACCCGACTGAAAACGTTTTTTGCGCAGCAACCGGGCCAGTTCGTTCAATTTCAGGATCTCCTCATGCATGTCACCTTCACCCGAGTCGATCACCTGCTGGGCTTCCTCATAAGAAAATCGGCGGTCGGAGCGGATTACGGTACGACCGAACCATTCTTTCAGGACTTCGGCATTGTCGTTCATTTCGAATACGGCTGAAAAGGTAAGCTTATCCTCGTCCGGCCTGAGGGAACAGATGTAATTTGACAGCCGTTCGGGAAGCATGGGAACCACCCGGTCAACCAGATACACGGATGTGGCGCGCTGCAAACCTTCCTCATCAATCAGGG
Organism: Bacteroidales bacterium; assembly: GCA_016926205.1. Taxonomy (GTDB): domain Bacteria; phylum Bacteroidota; class Bacteroidia; order Bacteroidales; family UBA10428; genus UBA5072. The sequence continues at coordinate 6,028 of JAFGPB010000028.1, read as the reverse complement.
AGCCGGGCCTGACGTAATGCGTGACATCGGCAATGTGTACACCGGCTTCCCAGTTGCCGTTTTGGAGCTTTCTCAGGGAAAGGGCATCGTCAAAATCCTTGGCGTCTTCCGGATCGATGGTAAATGTGGGAACATCTCTGAAATCGCGGCGTGATTTATAATCGGTCTGGGTGATGCGGTCGCTGATGCGTGCGGCTTCTTCTTCAACGTCTTCACTGAATTTATAGGGCAGTCCGAATTCGGCGAGTATGGCATGCATTTCTGCTTCATTATCACCCTGGTTGCCGAGGATCTCGATGATCTCGCCGAAAGGGTTCTTTGCACGCTTCGGCCAGTCGGTCAACCGGGCTATGGCACGCTGACCGTTTACGGCCCCGTTAAGCTTGTCAAGCGGGATGAACAAGTCAACCGGCATCTGCCGGCTGTCAGCTTCCAGAAATGCAAACTTGCCCGATGTTTCAACAGTGCCGACAAAAGTGTCGCGCGCCCTTTCGAGAACTTCAAGCACTTCGCCTTCAAAAATGCCGCCGGATTTCTTATGGGCATATACGAGCACTTTTACGGAATCCCCGTTCAGTGCATGATTCAGGTTATTCTGTGAGATGAAGATATCCTCTTTGATGGTTTCCGATGCCACATATCCATAACCGCCCCGTTCAATCCTTACGGTCCCGATCACATGCCCGCCTTTGGCCTTAAGTTTGAACCTGCCTGTTGAAATTTCCTCAAGCGCATCTTTTTCTTTCAGTTCATACAGCACTTCGGTGATCAGCTTTTTTTCAGATGCATCCGTAATGAGCAGTCCGGATGCAAGCTGCTTGTAATTGAATATTTTTCGGGGATGCCGGGAAAAAATTTCAAGAATGTTGTTTGCCAGTGCTTTCCTGTCGATTTTAACCGGTTTTGATCTTTTCTGTCTTCTTGCCATATTCTTTTTAATTGGGGTGAAAAGGTATAAAAGATTTGGTTATGATGTAAAGAATGCAACATGAAGATTGAATAAATACAAAGGATAATGGGTTTTAAAAAAAATTAACAATTATGGTTGCGGCTGTCTATAACCTGGCAGAAATAATTTCGTATACATTTATGGAACGCAGGTTGATACCCTGAAGAATGATGAAAATCAGTAAAATAGCGATTTTGGTCAACATGTACTACAGAAGGCAAATGTTTTTAAAAAAATTATCCTTACTATTGCAATGAACAATTCAAAAGTTGAAAATATCGGAAAAAAAATACCTTCATGGCCGGGAAAAGTACTGTTGATCGTTGAGGATGAAGACCATAACTATACTTATATCCATGAGATCCTGAAACGTACCCACGTCGGTTTGATCAGAGCTGAGACCGGCAGGGAAGCGGTCAGTCTGTTCCGTCAGCATAAGGTTGATATGGTCCTGATGGATATCAAATTGCCGGATGTGGACGGGTATATCATCACACAGGAAATGAAAAGAATCAATCAGGATATTCCTGTAATTGCACAGACTGCATATGCAATGGTACAGGAACGGGAAAAGTGTTTACAGGCCGGATGCGACGATTATATTTCAAAGCCTTTTGATCCGGATAAGCTGATCAGGCTGGTGGAACGTTATATAAATCAGGGGAACACGCAGGCAGAAACCGGTGAAGTAGAAACGACGGAAGGTTGACTTCCGTTCTTCTCAGTTGTTAAGGTTTGCAATTCTTACCAGCGTTTTTTCATCCAGTATTTTAATTTTTCGTCCCTTCAGTTCTATGAGGCCGTCCTGTTTAAACTCTGAAAGAAGTCGGATCACAGATTCGGTGGCAGTACCCACAATGTTGGCCAGCTCTTCACGGGTAAGGGTTATTTTTAGATAGTTTTCCTGATCCAGGTTAAACTCATTGAGCAGGTGAATGATAATTTCTGCAAGCCTTTCGCGTACGGTTTTCTGTGCAATATCAGTGATGTAATCGTTGGCTTCGCCGAGCTCTTTGCAGGCAATCTGCAACAGCTCAAGGGCGAAATCCCCGTTTTCCTTTACAAATTCAAGGACCAGATCTCCATGTACAAAAAAGATATAGGCATCTTCCAATGCTTGTGCAGTAGTACAGGCGGGTTCATGGGTTATGGTCGACCTGAAACCCATGATGTCGCCTTTTTTGGCAAACCGGATGATTTGTTCTTTGCCGTCGAATCCGGTTTTGTAAATTTTGATGATTCCGCTCACTATGCAGTAAAATCCACGGATCCGGCTTCCTTCCGTATAAATGACACTGCCTCTTCGATAGAAGTCAGGGTCCTGGTCGATCGGGATCATTGTGAGTTCATCAGGAGACAGATGACTGAATATGCAACTGCTGTCGTTAAAGCATTCCCTTGCGGAGGGCGGGATTGGATTTTTCATTAAATTGTATTATAAGTTCAGATTATATATCAATCCGAATATTAGTTATTTTTGTAATTAAAGATATAAAAAAAGGCAAAAAAAATATGAAAGAAACAATTGAAATGAAATGGTGCGGAGATATGGCTTTTGAAGCTGACGTTGATGGCCACCGCGTCATAATGGATGCGCAGCCGAAACACGGCGGGAATAATAAAGGTCCCAGTCCCAAACCTCTTATGATGGTCGCTTTGGCAGGCTGTACCGCCATGGATGCAATATCGATACTGAACAAAATGCGGGTTGAGTTGGATGATTTCTCAGTCGTCGTGGAAGGCGAGCTCACTGAGGAGCATCCAAAGCATTACACTTCCATGCACATTGTTTTTTTGTTTAAAGGGAAGGATTTGCCAGTTGACAAGCTTCAGCGCGCCGTTGAACTGTCGCAGGAGAAATATTGCGGAGTGAGTGCCGTATACCGGCAAACTATGGATCTTACCTATGAAATAAAAATAATATAAATTTTTGGCGGAGCCATGTTTGTAAAACGTGACTTTGTCATGCGAGCGAAATGAAGCATCCGGAACTCCGCCCGTTAACAGGTAAATTTGTCAGCTAACATAAAAAATTTATTCAAAGACTTTGTATCAATTCTGTATCCGCGACTTTGTGCGGCATGCGGGAACGTGCTCATGCGCAATGAGCAGGTGCTTTGTTTGCCGTGCATGCTGGAGCTGCCCCGCACCGGATTTCATGCGGACCCTGAAAATGATGTCGCCCGGATGTTCTGGGGACGGGTTCCTGTGGAGCATGCCACGGCATTCATGTATTTTTACAAGGACAGCCGCTACCGGCAGATTTTGCATGAGCTGAAATACCGCGGACAATGTCATGTTGGTGTTGAAATGGGCAGGATCTTTGGCAGTGAACTGAAGTCAACGCCATTTGAGCAGGTTGACCTGGTGCATCCGGTTCCTCTGCATCGCCGGAAGCAAAGGAAAAGGGGATACAACCAGAGTGCGCTGATTGCAAAGGGTGTCGCCGAGGTGCTTGGTAAACCCATGGAAGCCGGTCTGATCCGACGGACTGTCAACACAGATACACAAACCCGAAAATCGAGATATGAAAGATGGGAAAATGTAGCGGGCATTTTTTCCGTAAAAGATCCGGAAAGACTGAAGGACAGGCATGTACTGCTGGTGGATGATGTGGTTACCACAGGATCGACACTGGAAGCCTGCGCTGCAGCATTAATTGACCTGGGACATGTGCGGGTGAGCGTTGCAGTCCTTGCTTATGTGAAACTCGACTGAAACTTTATTTCATCATAGATCCATAGTAAAACGAATAAATGATGAAAAACTGGTTAAAAAGTTGTATTTTTGTAAAAAATCGGGCATTTGACTTACTGGATGCATGAACAGTCATAAAAATGACGTATCATCCGTGAGCAGTGAAATCCTTCTCAGTCTGATTCATATTATTACCCTGATACACACGGGAGAAAGAATGCCGTTAAGAAATAAAATTTACAACCATGCTTGAAGTTAAGAAAAGTGTCAAAAGCCTGATCTCAAAAATTTATGAACTGCATAAAAGGATAAATTTCAACAATCGCCGCATGGAGCAACATGAAACGGACGGTTACGAGGCTTCGGGATTGCAGAATGAAAATGACGGTTTGAAGCAAAAAATCCTGGAACTCCAGAAAAAACTCAGGGACAGTCAGGATCATTAGCCAGCTCCATAATTACTTCATAAGTCATTTTACTTACCTGTTCCAGGAAATCATAGTCAATTTTTTCTGCATCATCGCCGGGAGTATGATATAATCCATGTTCTCCTGTTGAAAACAGTATATAGGGGATCCCGGCCAGGTAAAAACTATAATGATCGCTCCTGTCGAAGTAACTAGTATAATCCGTTGAATCCAAAACCAGATTAACAGTTCTTCGATTCACCTCATTTACCACATTTTTTAGTCCCGGATCCATTTTTTCAGCTGTCAGGGCGATCAGATCGCTTGCAATTCCGTTTAAATGACCGATCATGTCAAGGTTTATGTTTACTTTCATGGTTTCAAGTGGCACGGGGGTATGATTCACGAAATGGTATGATCCGAGCATACCCATTTCTTCTCCCGTGTAAAGCAGGAACAATACGGAGCGTTTCGGACGGGAGCGTGCCACGGCTTCTGCAATTTCAAGGATTGCTGCACTGCCGCTTGCATTATCATCAGCACCATTGTATATGTGATTGCTTACAACACCTATGTGATCCAGATGGGCACCTGCAGTGATAAATTCGTTTTTCAATTCCGGATCCGTGCCGTTCACAACAGCGACAATATTACCGGACGAGATACGGGTGGTATGATACACTTTTTTCAGTGTGATTTCTGTTCCCTTCATATCACAGGAACTGTATTCACCTTCCTGGCTGAGCGGATCAAACAGCTGACCTTGCATCAGAAGCCGGGTGATTGTGGAATTTATGAAAATTGAAGGGCAGTTGTAGCTGAAAGGGGGACTGCCGGTTTGCGGAAGGGTATAACCCTTGTTAAAACGGTTGCGCAAATTGTCAAAAAGATTGTCCGAACATAAAATGATAACACCAAGCGCCCCCGCATCATAAGCACTTACGAGTCTTGTGAACACACTACGAAACCTTTCTTCAACACCGGATAAATATTCGGTTATAACAGAATCCGGTATTTCATCGAGCATAACGGCCCACTTATCTTTTAAAACGACTCCCTGATAATCGTCCCATCCACGATCGGGCTCATGGATGCCATATCCGACAAAAACAGCCTGTCCGGTTACCTCGTTTTGATCGAACGAGCCACCATTACCCATTGCAAAATGATCCGAAACTTCAAATGGATATTCATTGCCGTTAACAGTAACAATGAGTTCCGTATTGCTTAAATCCAGTTCATATTCGTACAGCATCACCGGCTGAAAGTATGTCGGTTCACCGCCGGAATCCGTGCAAACGGGGTCAAGTCCTGATTGCACAAACTGTGATATAGCATAACCGGCCGCTATATTGAAACCTTCGGTTCCGGGCATCCGGCCGCGCAGACTGTCAGATGCCAGATAAAAAATATGATCACGAAGCTCTTCGATGGTAATGGATTCGGCTGGATTGTCATTTTTCTCCTGAGCGCAGGCAAAGCAGAGGAAATTAAGAATCAGCAGATAAAATACGGATATGCAAGTTTTTACAATGGATGGCTTTATGTTGGTCATCGCAAATTATATTATAAGGAAGGGGAAGCGAGGTAAAAATAGGCAATATATTCCACATCAATCAATATCCCTGTCTTTTTTCTTAAAGGCAGATTAAATAACTTTGTTGAAGAAAAATAAAATCATTGATTGGCAGTTTATTGTTAAGCGGTTGATTTGGTATCAGCCCAGAAACATGCAGGATACACGTAACAGAAAGGATTTGAGAAAACAGGGGAACAAAGCGTTCCGGATTGTTCCGGTATTTGTCACGCTCATCGCCTTGGGTTGCAGCGTGGAAAAGAACACGCTGGTTTCACGCACATATCATAATGTTACCTCCCGCTTCAACGTGTATTTCAACGGAAGGGAAAGTTACGAAGATGGCCTCACCAAAATAGAACGCAATTTCAATGATGAATATGCTGAGATCTTACCGTT
>JAFGPB010000027.1 GCA_016926205.1 Bacteroidales bacterium | reverse complement strand
GTTTTTTGTAGCGGGGACAGGACTTGAACCTGTGACCTTTGGGTTATGAGCCCAACGAGCTACCAACTGCTCCACCCCGCAATATTTCGATATGGCTTCTTTCTGAGAGAGAAGAAATATCGGAATGCAAAGATAAGGCAAGTTATTGAAATATCAAATTTAATTCAAACAAAGCATTTCCGGAATGTACCCTATGGTATAATAATACTAAATTTGTGAACATTGGCACTTTGATGGTATTTCACTGGCGTTCATATGAGAATTTCCGGACTAAAATCGATCAGGAAGGAGTTTGATTTCAGGTCAGCAGGAAGATGGCTGTTGCTGGGTTCCGTGGTGGGTGTCATCAGTGGGTTGTGCGCAATACTCTTTCAGACGTTGCTGGTTTTGGTGAAAGAATTTGCAGTAAACCATCTTATGGGATTGGAACCCGTCGTACCTGGAGGTGAACAGGGTGCAATGCATTTTGTAACAGGGAAATTCAATCCGATATGGATCGTTATTATACCGGCCGTTGGAGGATTGCTGGCCGGACTCATCATTTACAGGTTTGCCCCTGAAGCGGAAGGTCATGGTACTGACGAGGCGATCAAAGCATTTCATAAGAAACGCGGGATCATCAGGCCTGCGGTTCCAATCGTCAAGCTTCTGGCTTCGGTATTGACTATCGGTACAGGAGGCTCCGGCGGCAGGGAAGGTCCTATAGCACAAATCGGAGCGGGTTTTGGCAGTTTTCTGGCAACCCGCATGAAGATGAATACAAAAACCAGAAGATGGCTGCTGGCTGCGGGTATGGGTGCAGGAATAGGAAGTATTTTCCGTGCACCTCTGGCAGGAGCGATTTTTGCTGCTGAAGTGCTGTATTGTTCTGAAGAGGTCGAAACGGAAGTGATATTGCCGGCTGCGGTTTCATCCATTATTGCCTATTCAGTATATTCTCTGAGGTATGGCTGGGAACACATCCTGACGAGCACAGGTTACAGGGGATTTGATAATCCCATGGAACTCTTGCCCTATGCGATTGAGGCATTCTTACTGGCCTTTGCTGCTTTTTTGTTTGTCAAGACCTTTTATGGTGTCAGGAAACTTTTCTCGAACTGGAATATTCCCAGATATCTTAAACCGTTCATTGGAGGACTCATTACGGGAAGCATGGTTTTTCTGCTGATCACGGTCACGGGTGACAGAAAATATGTAATAGACATTATGGGAAGCGGTTATGGTATTTTACAGGCAATACTGCAGGATGGCATCGCACAGATCGGTATCGGGATTTTGCTGGTTACGGCATTGGGTAAAATTCTGGCAACATCTTTTACTATTGGATCGGGCGGCAGCGCAGGCGTCTTCGGTCCTTCAATGGTTATAGGAGGAACGCTGGGAGCAGCATCCGGCTACCTGCTGCAATTTATCTTTCCAACATTAGAGTTGCATCCTTCAACATTCGCTGTTGTGGGAATGGCAGGCTTTTTCTCAGCTGCCGCCAATACCCCGCTTTCTACCATCATCATGGTAAGCGAGCTTACCGGCAATTATGAATTGCTGATGCCTAGTATGTGGGTGTGTACGCTTTCTTTTCTTCTGGCCAGGAGATGGAGTATCTATCAGAGTCAGGTTTTGGGAAAGCATGAATCACAGGCGCATTTCGGTGAATATGCTTATGATATTTTGGGATCAATAACCGTCAGAGAGGCATATTCCAAAAACAGGAAATTCGGGTCCGTACCTGAGGACATGTCCCTCAGGGATATTCTTGTGAAATTCAGGAATACGAGCCAGCGTCTTTTCCCGGTTGTGGGAAGGGACGGCCGTCTTATTGGAACCCTGAATATCGAGGATGTGGCCAGGATGCCAGACAAAGAAATCATCAGTGACATCAAGGCAAAGGATGTAATGCACAAGAAGATGCTCAAGGTCAGCCCCAACGAGACAATAGATGACACCCAGCACATCATGATTGCCAACCATGTCGGGGAAATGATCGTTGTGGATGATTATGAGGATTCGGGTAAGATCCTGGGTATGATCGCAGCATCGGATATTTTCAGGGCATATAACAGGAAACTGAACATCATGAGATGGGGAAGCGACAAGCCTGAAGCCCTTCCTTCCGACAAGTCCCTGCTCAGGCAGCTGAACATCAGTCAGATCATTGAAAAGGCATTGCCCACAATAGAACCTGAAGCCAGTCTGGGGGATCTGGTGCAGGTTTTTATCAGGTCAAAAAGGAATATTTTTCCGGTTGTGGACCACAATAAGAAATATTTTGGGATCATTTTGCTCAATGATATCAGGGAACTGATGTTTGATACTGATAGGTATGATAAGGTGCTGGTAAAGGACATCATGACCATGTCCCCGGCTGTTGTGAATATTGATGACCGGATGGAACAGGTTATGAATAAATTCGAGAAGACACGTGCATGGAATCTTCCCGTGGTGGACAAGCACAACCGGTATGTGGGAATACTATCCCAGTCATCAATTTTTGCGTTTTACCGGGGTTCATTGCTCAGTCAGTATGAGCTATAAGCCAATCAGGTTTTAATTTCTTATCTTTACATAAAATTACCACCCATGACCGGTAACGGAATTCGTGTGCGTTTTGCCCCCAGTCCGACAGGGCCCCTGCATATAGGGGGTGTCAGGACGGCTTTGTTTAATTATCTGTTTGCACGCAGGCACGGGGGAAAGTTCATCCTGAGAATAGAAGATACTGACCAGTCGAGATTCGTGTCCGGTGCGGAGGAATATATTATTAAGTCGCTGAAATGGTGTGGTATTGCATATGACGAGGGACCGGACACAGGTGGCCGGTATGCACCTTACAGGCAAAGTGAGCGCAGGGAGCTGTACGGACAGTTTTCTGACAGGCTTGTAGAAGAAGGTTTTGCCTATTACGCATTTGACAGTTCCGATGATCTGGAAGCCCTCAGAAAAGAATATGAAAAAGAGGGAAGGACATTTCAGTACGATGCGACAACCCGTCCGGGTTTGAAAAACTCGCTATCTCTTTCTGATCAGGAAATACAGTACCGCCTGAAATCCGGTATGCCTTACGTAATCAGGTTTATGATGCCTGAAAATACTCTGGTGGAAATTCACGACATCATCCGGGATGAAGTCGTTTTCAATACGGCACAGCTTGATGATAAGGTACTGTTTAAATCTGACGGATGGCCGACATACCATCTGGCGAATGTAGTGGATGACCATTTGATGAACATATCCCACGTGATCCGCGGTGAGGAATGGTTGCCGTCACTTGCACTGCATGTATTGTTGTACAAAGCCCTGGGATGGGAGCGGGAGATGCCTTTGTTTGCACACCTTCCGCTTATATTAAAACCGGGCGGACAGGGAAAACTCAGCAAACGGGATGGAGATAAGATGGGATTTCCAGTGTTCCCGATACAGTGGACAGATCCTGTGACCGGAGAAGTATCTCCGGGGTACCGGGAATGGGGTTATGATCCTGAGGCAGTCGTGAATATGCTGGCCTTTCTTGGCTGGAATCCTGGGACCGATCAGGAGATTTTCACAATGGAAGAGCTGGTGCACGAATTCAGTCTGGAAAAAGTAGGAAAATCCGGTGCGCATTTTGATCCGGAGAAAGCCATATGGTACAACCAGCAATATCTCAGGAAAGTTCCCGATGAAGATCTGGCCGGAACCCTGATGCAGGTGCTGAAAGAAAAGAAGCAGGAGCATGACCCCGGATATGTATTAAAGGTGGTAAGACTCATTCGTGACCGTGTGTCATTTCGTAAGGATTTGTGGGCACATTCACATTTCTTTTTTCGGGAACCGGAGGAATATGATCACCAGATGATCGGTAAGGTCTGGAAAGAAGATACACCTCAGATTATGGCAGTAATCAAAAACACCATTCAGGTTGCAGAAAACTTTACATCAGGAGAACTTGAAAAAATGGTGAAATCACATATTGAACAGCACAACCTTTCTCCGGGCAAAGTCATGACGCCGCTCAGGCTGCTTCTGGTCGGTTCGGGTAAAGGTCCGCATCTGTTCGATATCATGGAAGTGCTGGGGAAAAAGGAGGCCACCCGCAGGATACAGCAAGGGCTGAATGTGCTGAAGTGAATAACATCGGTGATCGGTTGCTGGAAATGCCCGAAGAAGATCGGTGACCGGATGAAAAAACTGCCGGATCATTTGCTGTTGCAGGGATGTGTTGTGGAAATATCCGGAAATAGAATGTAAATGGGATCTGGACCATGGGTCTGAATTATATAGACATACATACGCACAGTCATTATCGCAGGAAGGGTGTGACTGTTGTTCAGAACGTGTTTCCCGGTCAGGATGACCAGCTTGACAACGGAAATTACTTTTCGGTCGGTTTGCATCCGTGGAATGTAAACAAACACAGCATGGATAAGGACATTGACTGGGTAAAGGCACATGCGGCGGAACGCAACATTATTGCAATCGGAGAAATCGGTCTGGACAAGTCGATCGACTGTCCGTGGGAAGACCAGCAAACAGCCTTTGAACGACAGCTTTCCGTTGCTGCAGAAGTAAATAAACCGGTCATTCTTCACTGTGTCCGGGCATACAGCGAAATGCTGGCATACCGCAAGCAATCGGAACATAAGTCTCCATGGATCTTTCACTGGTTCAATGCCGACATCCGTATCGCGGAAGAACTGATCAGGAAGAACTGTTTTCTGTCTTTCGGACACATGCTCTTCAAAGAGGGCAGTAAAGCATTTAAAGCCTTCAGATCGGTTCCGGTGGAGCATTTATTCTTTGAGACAGATGACGCAGGATACAGTATAAATGAAATCTATGAGCAGGCTGCACTTTTAAGAAATATGGATATGAATGAACTGAAAAAACACATTCTCGGGAACTTTAAAAAGTGTTTTAGTCTAGAATAAATTTTTTGGTATAAAATAAATGTTTCGGTATATAAATGAGTGAATGGTTGTCAAGAATCGGATTGTTGATCGGTAAAGAAAAGCTGGCAAAGCTTTCCCGATCGCATATTCTGGTTGCCGGTCTGGGCGGTGTGGGTGGATACGCTGCCGAGCAGTTGTGCAGGGCAGGAATAGGTTCCCTGACACTGATTGAAGGGGATGCTGTTACAGTATCAAATCTGAACCGCCAGATCATAGCATTGAGAAGCACTGTGGGGGAGAAGAAGATCTCAGTCATTGCAAGGCGCCTTTATGACATCAATCCATACCTGAAGTTGCATGTAATAGGAGAATATCTGAAAGAGAATGATTTTGCCCAAATTCTTGCAGGTGATTTTGATTATATAGTGGATGCCATTGATACGCTTTCTCCTAAAGTGGCACTGCTTGCCGGGTCAGTTAAACAGGGTCACAGGATCGTAAGTTCAATGGGGTCGGGAGGCCGTCTGGATCCCGAAAAAATTACAATAGCGGATATTGAGGATTCACATCATTGCAGATTTGCTTACATGGTACGAAAGCACCTTCACCGCCAGGGCATATACAGGGGCATAACCGTTGTATATTCACCGGAACCGGTCAGCAAAAAAGCTGTTCTGGAGATCAAAGGGGAAGAAAACAAAAGATCTGTCATTGGAACAATATCTTATATGCCTCCTGTCTTCGGATGCTATTGCGCTTCGGTGGTGATCAGAGACCTGTTAATATGAAATATGGCATTCATCGAATGGTTATGGAGGTTTGATTTCATATTTAATAGCTACATCGTGCTAAACCTGGTAGCGATCATCATGTCAGGATTTCTCGCGACCGGTCCAATGCTTCATCAGGCATGGGAAATGGTCCGGGATGAAGACGGGATACGGATCTGTAACAGATCGGTGGCAGGTTCTGAATTCAGGGAATTCAGGGCCGAGATGATCGTGGAACCTTCAATCGTGGAGCAAGTGCTGAATGTGATCAGAGACATTGAGTCATGTGATGAACTGATGCCCGACTGCTATGGCCCGGAAATGCTTCAGGAAACCGTTGACCATTATGCTGGTCGACAATCCTCTCAAAACACTTCAAAATCTTCGGATGAGCTTAGAAATAAATAAGAAAATAAAATGACTGGCTGCCGGTATAATGAAACATACCTGACCCGGGAGGATAAGGAAAAATATCTGAAACAGCATGCAAGGGCTGTCTGGCTTACCGGCTATCCTGCTTCAGGGAAAACCACCATAGCAAATGGACTGGAACGTAAGCTTGCAGCTAACGGTTATTTCACAAGGGTGTTTGACGGGGATATTATCCGCCATGGGATAAACAGTGATCTGGGGTATTCTGAGGCCGACCGTTACGAAAACATACGCCGCATTGCAGAAGTAAATGCATTGTTTATCCAGTCCGGTATCATTACGATCAATGCTTTTATTTCACCTACAAATAAGATCCGGGAGCTTGCCCGCAAGATCATCGGACGCGAAAATTTTATTGAAGTGTTTGTAAACGCCTCCCTTGAAGTTTGTATCAGGCGTGATCCAAAAGGTTTATTTAAAAGGGCTATGGCAGGAGAGATCCCGGATTTCACGGGCATAGATGCACCTTATGAAGCACCATTGAATCCGGATCTTGTCATTGATACGGAGCATACAACAGAAGAAGAAGCGATTGAACTTGCTGTGGGATTTGTTATAAAAAGGATCATGTATACATCCCATTAGAAAAGAGATGTTTTTTAACATCTTATTGCTGCTTTTAATTGTATTGTTTTTTTATGATATATATATTGCCATAATGAAAAAACCAATTACCCTTACAATCCTTTTATTTGCTGCTGTATTGACCGGTTACAGCCAGCAAATCACGCAAACCATCAGAGGTACAATTAAAGAATCCGATACTGAAATACCCGTAGCCGGTGCTGCAGTTGCCCTTCTTGACATGGAGCCTGTAATAGGCACTTTCAGTGATGAAAACGGGGAATTCCGGCTTGAGGATATCCCTGTCGGAAGATACAACATTCAGATCAGTGCCAGATCGTTCACGATTGAGGAGACTGAAAAATATGCCGGCAGCTGGGGTGACCCTGCCCGCATGAGCCTAAATTTTGCAGGGGTGATGACAGCCAATGACCAGATCAATGCAATCATAATAAGGGGGAATACTCCTTCTGGTTTATTATGGAAACTGGACGGCGTTCCTATACCCAATCTGAATCATTTTGGGAATATGGGGTCCACGAGTGTTCCGATCAACATGCTTAACAACAACACATTAAGTAATTCAGATTTTTTCAGGCTTTTATACAGTTACAGCATAAGTTCTCCAACAAATTATCAATGGTTTCAGGTATTCATTACCAGCAAACAAGTCTAAACAGCAAGAAAACACTGGAACCGAGGATTGCAGTTCAATGGCAGGTTGCTCCTACACAGTCGGTTAATTTGGGTTACGGTTCCCACAGCCAGATGCAGGCCAGGGATGTATATTACGGGGAAGTGCTTGTTGACACGGTAGCGAGAATATTCTCCCAACCGAATAAAACCCTGGGATTTTCAAAAAGCTATCATTTTGTTGCAGGTCATAACAGTTTGTTAAGTGATCATTTGAGATTGAAAGCTGAGACATACTATCAGTATCTTTATGACATACCCGTCAAACGATACCCGTCATCTGTCGCAGTAATCAACTAAGATGCCGGATATTACGGCTTGAATATGGACAGTCTGGTAAATCGGGGTACCGAACGAAACCTGGGGGTGGAGATCACCCTGGAAAGATTTTTCACCGGAAGTTACTATTACCTTGCCACGCTGTCACTGTTTGATTCAAAATACAAAGCAAGTGATGCGATCATCCGCAATACGGCTTTTAACGGCAACTATGTCGTCAAAATGCTGGGGGGTTATGAATTTTCCATACGCAATAAGAATGCCCTTTCAATTGACCTGAAATTTACCTGGGCAGGTAGATTGCGTTTCATCCCCATTGATCTTGATCAAAGCATCACCAAGGGAGAAACGGTATATGATTTCGGTTGGGCCTTTGAAGAAAGTAATCCGGATTATTACAGGCTTGATCTGAGAATCGCATTCAAAATGAACCGTCCCAGATGCAGTCAGGAATGGGCACTGGAAATGTCAAACATCACAAACCACCACAACAGGTTTTTGAACAATACAACCCTGATACGGGAGTGGTCGAAGACGTGAGCCAGATGGGCTTTTTCCCGGTTGCGCTATGGCGGATCAGATTTTAGGAATCCAGCCGGATACCTGTCGAAACCACCTGGATATCAAATGCAATCTGTTCCGTTAAAGGATAAATTCGTTACCTACCTTGCGGGCACGTTCGGGTTTGTCGAGATCAATACCCAATGCGAGGCCGATTTCAACGAGCAGGTTCCATCCGGCACTTAAAAACACATACTGCTTCAATTTACCTGCCTCAGGAACACGGATTGTTCTGAAAGGCGTATCACGGTCAGCAATGGCAACCACAGTTAATCCGATTCCTTTCTCCAGTACGTCACGGAATTTCTCAATTTCATCCTCAATAGGATCTATGACGAATACAATGTCGTTTTGATCCATCACTTCCTCGATACCATGAACTGCATAGGTCCCTTCAAGAAAATCCGATTTTTTCCGGGTGATCTCATTGGTTTTCAGGGTCAGTTCTTCTGCGACACCGTCATTATATCCGGCAAAATATATGGTTGTGGCATTGACTGCTTTTTGCACGATATCCCTGTCAATCGGCAGGGTCAATGCTTTTTCCAGCAGTCCGGGCAGCTGAATGCATTCTTTTGTTTTATCCATACCCTGTATATTCCAGAGTATGGATTCATAGAACAGTGCCTGTTCGATGACACTTTTTGTGGCTGCCACGGCCTGTTCCCATCCGCAATTGAGCACGAATGTCTGTTTGCATTCCTTTTCCAGAAGGGTATCCTGGTTGGCTGTCAGCGCAAACCGGAGATCGTTGCCGCCTGCTGCCAGCTTCTTTGCAAGCAAAACCACTTCTTTTGTGCGACCTGAGTTTGAGGCACAAAAGACTGCAAATTTTGAAAGATCGTATTCCGCTGCCTGACGTGATCCGTCAGTATGTACCGATGTGCTGACGCCCCATCTCAGGGCTTTTCGTATGGCGTTCTTTGCCGGGAAGATGCGACTGGAACCTTCGCCTGTAAGAAACAATTTTCCGGCCGATTTGATTTCAGCAGCCACGTCTTTTGTCAGCTGCGGATTGAATTTTTTAACCGTATCGATGCTTTGCATCATTTCCTGCACAAGCGCGTACTTTGAATAATGTTGATCCTGTAAATTCATGGTATTGATTTTTATTTTCACTGTCATCGAATCCGGTCCAATGACAGTGGAAAGGTTATCTGTTGATTATTTTTTTTCTGATATCCGTTACCAGCTTTTTCAGTTCATTCGTTTCCTCTCTCACCTGCACAATGAAGCTGTTGTCTTCGATCGTACCAATTGCTGCCGTCATTTCATCCATATTCCTGAAAGTTGCCTGCCTGAAATGGTTCTCATAATCTTTTTTTCTGGATATGTATACCTGATGGTTGATGTATTCCTGAACTTCAATCAGTCTGTCCAGGAAAAACGTCCATTCTTTTTTCCCGGGATTTCCGGTTCCGCAAAGCCAGCACATCACGGAAAATGCATGCTTTTGTTTGTCCGATTGATAATGATCCCACAATGTATCATACCTGTTGTGGATCGCTTCCCACGTTTTAAGCTTATCAGTTCTGATATCCGAGCGCAACCTGTCCAGATCCTTTTTCTTCATGATCTGTCCTCCCATGTTCACCCATTCCTGCACACGTCTACCCCCCAAAGCCTTTTGAACGGATGTCATATCTGCTTCGGGTGAGGCATTCAGGTAAGCAATAAGGTTTTTACCCGAATAATAATACAGCATGTCCTTGTAAGCCTGATACCCTTGATATGCCTTCAGGATAACAGCTTTTCTTTTTGAATGTTCCATGTTCTCACCCAGCACTTCGAGTCCTTCTGCCAGTTGACCGGCACCCGACAGCAACTGACGCCCCTGTTCAGAAAGACGATTTTCGCTGTATGTGCCCGGGAGTTCTCCTGCCTGTAACAGGTGAGCTTTGGCCGTCCATATTTCCAGAAGCTGCATTGCATGAATGATCTCTTCTGCAGTATCGGGAGCAAAAGTGTCGAACTCGATATTCTGTACTTTAAATATTCTTTTGTCCCGCTGGTTGAATTTCCATGAATTGCGGGCAAGGGCATACATGTTGTACATCCACCAGAATGCAGGCATAACCTCGAGACGGTCTTTAGCAACATTATTGTTCAGCAGGGAAAAAGGCAGAGGAATGTCGAGTTCGGCCGGATAGTCCGCTTTTGAAATCAATACAAATGACGCAAAGCGGCTTGAATGCTTTAAGCTGGTGCATAATCCGGGCCAGAAGCCACGGCCTGCCTGTATTTCATTATCATTGGAACGGCTGTTGTGGTTTGATCCGATGGTGGCACCTGCGGCCATATTGCTTTGTCCCATGACCACGGCAGCAACCAGGAATGAATTGTTATGGTGCTGTTCATGTGCCGGAAAGATCAGGTTGTTCAGAACTTCGCAGCACGAAATGGTGGAATTGTCACCCAGGAATGAATTGATCAGCCGGGCTCCGTATTTCAGGTTTGAATTGTTCCCAAGGATGAATTTAACGGCTTTGCATCCGTAAAAGATGTGACATCCGTAACCGATTATTCCGTTTACCATTTCGACACCTTCGCCGATCTGAGAGGGTTCCTGTTCCGAAGAATTGATAGTAAGATTTTTCAGCTTGTTGGCTCCTTTGATGTAACAATAAGGGCCGATTTTAACATCCTTCAGTATGCGCGAGTTTTTTATAACACAGTGTTCTCCCATGGTACCGTAAAATCCGCGACGGTTATCCATGCTGTCCTGGGTCATTGTTTTAAGTTTTTTCTGCAGGACGGCATCATCCCTGTATTTTGCCCACATATATGCATCGGCAGTGATCATGTTTTCAAAGGGAAGAACTTTACGGCAGCCTGTTTCGTTCATAATATCAAGCCAGGTCCTGACACTTTCCGGTTCACCTTCCTTCAGGATGCCGTTGCCGAATTTCGCGTGATCGGTCGTGTGCATTTCATCAATGTTAAAAATAATGCACCGGTCGCCGATAATATAATGTGCCAGGTAATGGGCCTCATGGATGGCCACGTCATTGCCGATATCGCATGAAATGATCAGGCTGTTTGTAATTCCCGCAGGCACCCTGAGATCGTGGTGCTGGATGATCACGTTGCGGACACAGCCAATCCTTATCAGTCCATAGAAGTTTGTGTTCTTGATCTGGTTTGTATCAAACGGATCCGTTACCAGGATACTGTCCCAGTCTTCCGCGGTATTGTTGTTTTTTACCAGCCGCTCCACTTCATCAGAACTAAGGTTCCTCCAGCCCGTTTTTGGTTGTGTGGTTTGTTTGTTGCGCTGATAATATTCGTCTTCACCTTTGGGAAGGTATTCTTCGGGTATGAAATTCCTTCCCATATTTTCCGCAGGCACAATACGAACTTGGTCCATTGTTATTTATGTTTTATTTAAGATTCATTGTCTGACTTTCCCTGTAATACGTGAAATGAATCAACTGGTTTCCGGATCATCAAACTTGTTATCTTTTCAAAAGTATAATTTTAATTAAAATACTGAAGACTGGAAGTGTCCATTTTGATGAATAAAAGATTCTCATACATGGAAAATTGATTGAAAACATTTCAGATCCTTCTCACGATGATGATTCGTGAGAAGGATGTTTTCATGAAACCTGGATTTACCGTTGTAACGTAAGTGAGAAGGAAAAATGAAACGCCGTGCAAAGCAGATTCAGTTAGAAAATAACGGAATCAGATGCACGGCGGGATGAACCTGTCTAAACGATTTGCGGCAAAAATTAATTCATAGAATGAATGTTGTGTCGTTGCATCAGAAAAAATTGTAGCTCATGCTGACACTATAGGTTGTACCGGGAGATAACCTTGTGAAATACTGGTCAGCAGCTTTATATGATATGTAAACGGATTCATTCTTAGCGTTCAGGATGTTCGATACTTTAAATCCGATCTGAAACTTCTGGTTCGTGCCAAACTTCTTGTTGGAATTGAAATTAAGGCTGTGAAAAGGTTTGGAGTAAATTTCAGGCCGGTCAGCTATTCCGACATACTGCAGTGTCTTTCCCTGAACGTTGTAATAAAAACCTGCTTCAAAACCTCTCCAGAATCCGTTACTGCCACCATCATAGGAAATACCCGCGTTGATAATGTAGGGTGCCTGGCCTGCCATATCACGGTATTCATCAATGGTCTGGCCTGTACGGGCATTCTCTGTACGGGATTCATATTCCGTTTTGCTCAGTTTTATCCGCGACTTTGCATACGTCAGGTTGGCGGTAAAGTTGAAGCCGGAGAGTACATCACTGATCAGACCGAAGCTCTGTCTGACTTCGCATTCAATTCCGGCTACTTCGCCATTACCGACATTACGGGGCTGAAAAGCTCCGATCTGGGTTGCGTATTGCACGATTTCAATGGGATTGTCAAATTGTTTGTAGAATCCGCTCAGTGAGATCGTCTGGTTATTGGCGAAAAAGGCTTCCCAGCGAAGGTCAAAATTATTAATATAGGTGCTGACCAGATTCCCGTCCCAGTATTCAATACCGGCTATATCATTTGCATCCCTGAACAATCCTCCGACGAAGGTACGTCCGCTTACCGGATCATATATCTCGGCATATGAGAGTTCCTTGAAAGAAGGTCTCGCAATCGTTCTGGAATAGGAAAAACGAAGGTTGGACCTGACACCCAGATTGTAGACGAAACTGAGTGTGGGGAATACATCCATTTTATCGAGCACCTTATCGTTGTCGAGGACATTGTCACCCAGTTGATCCTGTCCTGTATACCGCATCACAAAATCTTCTACACGGATGCCGAAAATGGTTTTCAGTTTGTTAAAGGGACTCATTTCAAGAGATGCGTATCCACCAAAATATTGGGTGTTGGCATTGAACTGATTCGGATTTGTAGGAATAAAAGGAGCTTCAAAAGTAGTACCCCTTGATACATTGCCGCCTACAGGCCAGAGGTTTTCTTCCTGGAACAATTCATCAGGATCTCCGGTCAGGGAAATATTCCGGATGTTAAGAGCAAAACTCCGGATAATGAAATCACGTTCCTTGTATGCATATGCTCCGCCAAATCGTAATGCTGCAACCTGGTTGCGTAATTCGAATTCTTTTCTTAAATGAACCAAACCGGATAAATTGGTCTCTTCAAGATTGCGCCAGATCCTTTCGGGAAACCCGGATTCGGTTCCGATGACAAATCCTCCTTCAGAAACCACGTACCTTGTGAAGCGAATGTCCGGATCCTCTATCTTTGAGATGGTAGGTGAGAATTTCCATTCAATATTCCATTTGGAGTTGGGGAAATAATGTGTGCCATCGATAAGCAGGTTGGTGAGGGAACGCTCACTGTAGTTTAGGTTATGCTGGAAACCTGAAAAGATACTGCCCTGGTCAGAACCCTCAAAATCGAATATACCGGCAGTAGACTCACCATTTTGAAGGTGCAGGAAATTGATCCGGTATTTTGTGTTTAATGTTTTTAGTGCGATGCCGGCCAAACTGCTTAACAGAACATCATTCACCCCATAGTCACCAAACTGGAACTCACGTACATCCATTTCATATTCGTTAAGATCATTCGCAAGTCCGTATTTTCCGTATTCCGCATCTTCATAATAATCGGTATTGTTTCTATAGGAAAGTGTTACGTGATACCCAAGGGTGATTTTATTCAACGGTAACTGGTCACCAAAAGACGCGCCAAAGCTGTAATCCATAAAACTCTTCGTCCTGAAAGCTGCCATTGTGGGGTCAAAAGACCGGATAATTTCTTTGTATCGCAGTCCTTTTGCACCATCGGGATCACCGATTACTTCCGCAAAAAACGGTATGTCTGTAGTTGCAGGGATGGCACGGGTACCGTCATCAAAACCGAAATGGTCCATGTCACCACCCTCATAAGTGAGATAGTCATCGTTGAAGTGCGATTTGGGATTATATCCGCCACTTACGGATATGCTGGCTTTCCTTCTTTCGGGAAAGTTCTTCAGGGCAATGTCGATAACACCACCGGTAAAATCAGCAGGCAGCTCAGCGCTGAAGGTTTTGTAGACAATGATGTTATCCAGAATACTGCTCGGGAAAATATCCATCTGTAATGTATTTCGGTCGGGATCAAGGCCGGGAACATCGACACCGTTCAGAATGGTTTTGGTATAACGGTCACCCAGTCCGCGCACATAAACGTATTTTCCGTTGTTCACGGATACGCCCGGAACACGTTTCATGGAAGCAGCAGCATCGGAATCTCCTATTCTTTTAAAGCTGGCTGCGGAAATACCGTCGAGCAGATTAGGGGAGATTTGCTTAATGGTGAGCAAGGCGCTTTCTGTATTGTTTACCCTTTCGGCTGAAATGACAATCTCTGCAATTTCGGTGGTGAATACTTTGAGCCGCAGCTCATCAAGAACAATTACTTGGCCGGAAGAGACCTCCAGATCATCTATGATCATCGTTTCGTATGACACGAATGAAATCCTCAGATCATACAATCCCGGCTCAAGACTCAGGTTGAACTGTCCGTCCAGATCAGTAACCGTACCTTTCTTTGAATCTTCAATGTATACGGTTACACCTGGCAGGGTTTCCCCTGTTTCATCATCAATGACCGTTCCGCGTATGATCCCTGTTTCATCAGCATAGGCCAGAAAAGCCACAAATAATAGAAATAACGTAAATAAAGATTTTCTTGCTCGCATAATCGTTTATTTTTTGGTATACCCGGAGGCTTATAAACCTCCGGGTATGGTACATATATTGGTCATAGAAATAGTAAAATGGTTTCTAAAAACCTGCATCATCCAGTGCTCCGGAAACTTCAGCCCAGGTCCATCCTTCAAATTCTGTAAGATCCGCTCCGACAGTATTGGCACCGGCAGCGACTTCAGTTACAAAGGCGTCACTTCCATCTTTGAAGAAATCGGTTAAAGCAGTGCCATCAGGAAGAGTAGCTTCAAAATTTGTAAAGCTGCATGTATACTCTGTCGGTATCTGGTCAAAATCCTGTCCTGCTGCGAGACCGAAGAAATATATTCCGTCCATGTCCACCCAGGTATTATCATCATTATCCACGAGTCCTTCTGCGTCACCTGCATATACCGAACCGTTTAGTAAGGTATATTTTGCTTCCATAGTACCTTCCGGTCCATCCAGTTCAAAGCACTCATCACCAGGATTAACCACGACGAAATTATCAAGAGTTCCACCCCATGACTGGTCGGTGTCAATTGCATCGTCACCGGCATTCCAAACAAGTGCGTTGGTAACATTTACTGTACCACCGAACCATTCAATACCGTCATCCTGATTGGCAACAATCTCGACATTTTCAATGATGGTCCCGGAACCTACGCCGCCAAGAGTCAATCCATTTATTTCGTTTCCTTCACCAATGTTGCTTCCGCCATGCCGAATCGATACATAGCGTATGATACCGGAATTATCTTCAGGCTGATCTCCGCCATACAAACCATTCTGGTCTGAGGGTGGAATGCCTTCGATCTGTACAGAAGCGGCGTCAGCAGAGATAGGAGCATTACCAAGAATGAGCAGACCACCCCATAAGCCGTTTAGATCCGGATCAAGATTGGGACTGGCAATTTCACCGGGCATGATTTCGTCAGCTATTGAAGTGAAAATGATCGGTGAATTTGCTGTGCCTTCAGCCATGAGTGTAGCTCCTCGTGCTATCAGGAGTGCTGTAGCATTGGAACCGGTACCTGCTTGTCCCTTAATGATCACACCAGGTTCAATGGTCAGTGTAACTCCGTCCAGAACCGCAATCCGGTTTTCGAGGATGTACACTTTTCCGGTTTCCCAGGTTGTGTTTGTTGAAATGTTAGCTGTGACCGGAATTTCTATTTCCTCTTCTACAACGCTGATAACCGCGGTAGCTGAGCTGGTTTGATTTTCCGCATCAGTTACAGTAAGCAAAACCGAACCTGCTCCTTCTGTATTTCCGGCGGTATAGGAAACAACAATGGATCCTGATTTGTCACCGCTTGAGGCATTAGTTGTAACAATGGCAGTACCATTTGTTGCCGAAACTGATGATGATTTAAAACCTGCTTCCGATGTAAAACTAAAAGTCAGATTGATTGACGCCCCGATTTCGGTATCCTGGGCTGATGGAGCGGTTACGGCAGGCACTTTAAAAGTTTCTTCGTCTTCGCATGCATTCAATATTACCGCAAAACCAATAAGTAACGGGAATAATCTCAGTAAATTTTTCATAGTAAAAGATTTCATTAATTAATATTCTCGATTGAATTTTCAGGAGCAAAACTATCCCGGGAATATTAAGAAAATGTTACCGGGTTATTAAAGTATTATTAAGCAGTTTGTATAATGGCAGAATTCCACTTAATATTTCTGATGATACGTATGGGAGGATGCTTGCAGGCGGTTCATGATCAGTGATCTTCATCGCTGTTTAAACCGAAGGGCAATCAAACGCAGCATACACTTTTATTGAAACCGTAATAAATGTATTCGAAATTGTCCGGCAGGAAAAAAATCCTTTTAAGAAATATTTCTCATTGGTTTTGTGATCCGGAATTCCTATTTTTAAAAATCACGCAATATGCTGCGTGTAGGGAGACCAGAAACCATGCAAACGGGGAGAAACCGAAAAGCCTTACGAGTAGGTAAACTAAATCTAAAGAAATGTCAAATTACAAACATGAAAGAATTGAAGGCATTGGAGCTGTTATTGGCAAGAAGCTTAAAAGCGCCGGTGTTGGCAGTACAAATGCGTTGCTCAAGCACAGCAAAACCGCTCAACAAAGAAAGGAGCTGGCCAGGAAATCCGGTTTGGATGAAAAACAGATCCTGAAATTTGCAAATATGGCAGATCTTCTCAGGATTAACGGTGTGGGTCCCCAGTTCTCCGAGCTGCTTGAAGCTGCGGGTGTTGATACTGTTGTTGAGCTGGCACAAAGAAATGCTGAAAACCTGGCTCAGAAACTGGATGAAACCAATGCAGTGAAAAAGCTATGCCGCAGGACACCTTCGCTGAAGGAAGTGAAGAAGTGGGTGAAGGAAGCCGGGGAATTGCCGCGTGTAATAGAATATTAATCAATTAACAGAGAAAGCTGTTCCTGTTCATTCACAACCCTGCTCATTCAGCAATCAGGCTGCGGCAGCGAAAGCTTTCCTGTATAAGAATATGAAAAAACTGAGAATTTCCCTTGGGGTCACCCTGCTGGTGATCCTTATCATGCTGATCGTTGCTTGCGCCATCAATCCCGTGACGGGCAAAAGACAGCTGATGCTGATGTCAGAAGCGCAGGAGGTCGCACTGGGACAGCAATATGACCCGGAGGTCGTTACGACTTTTGGTGAGTATAAGGATGAGGAACTGCTGTCATTCATGCAGAACAAATGTTCGGAAATGGGCAGGATATCACACCGGTCAAATCTTGATTACCACATCAAAATCCTGGACTCTCCGGTAATCAATGCATTTGCGGTACCGGGAGGTTATATTTATATGACCCGTGGTATTCTTGCCCAGCTTAACAATGAAGCTGAACTGATCGGTGTGATCGGTCATGAAATGGGACACATCACTGCCCGGCATTCAGTCAGCCAGCAGAGCAAGCAACAATTGGGCCAGCTGCTCCTCATCGGAGGGATCCTTGCATCCGAAGAATTCCGGAAATATGCTGATTATGCCCTGCAGGGAATGCAGCTTCTTTTTCTGAGTTTCAGCCGGGATAATGAACGCGAAGCTGATCGTCTTGGCGTTGAATATTCATCAAAAATCGGCTATGACGCACATAAGATGGCAGATTTTTTTCAGGTGTTGAAAAAGATGGAACTGGCGAGTGAACAGGCAGGTGTCCCGACTTTCCTTTCAACACATCCCGATCCGGGGGATCGTTATAACGATGTAAACCGGGATGCCACAGCATGGCAGGACAGTCTTCGTTACAGTTCATGGAAGATCAATGCTGACAGCTATCTCCGGCTGATCGACGGAATTGTTTACGGAGAAGATCCCAGACAGGGCTATGTGGAAGGCAACACGTTTTATCACCCTGAGCTGAGGTTTAAGTTCTCCTTTCCTCCCGGCTGGCAGCTGGAAAACATGCCGGTACAGGTCAGGATGGCGCCACAGGACGGGAATGCACTGATGATCTTTACGCTCTCCTCCCAGAATACCCTGGAAAATGCTGCCCTGGAAACCATCGAGCAATTACAGCTGACGGTTCAGCAAAGCGGACAGACAACAATAAACGGCATGCCAGCCCTGGTAGCTCTTTCAACACAGGTAACACAGGATGATTATACCGGTCAGCAGCAGACCATAGTGGTTCTGTCGTATTTTATTGATTATAACGGAACTTATTATGTTTTTCACGGAGTGTCCACGGAATCTGATTTCAGCAGTTATCAGAAATTGTTCGAGGCAACCATGGGGAATTTTGACAGGCTGACCGATGCTTCAAAGATCAACGTGAAGCCTAAAAAGATCCTTGTAAGAAGCGTGCAGCGTTCGGGAACCCTTACCGACGCTTTCAGGTATTACGGCGTCCCTCAGAACAAGATGGCTGAATTTGCCTTGCTCAACAATATGGAGCTCACCGACAGGGTTCAACCCGGCAAGATGATCAAGATCGTTGGGGAATGATAACTGAATTTACATTTATTGGATATTTGTGGCTGTTATCTTGTAATAATTATATTTGCGGTACCTGAATGCAGGTATGATGATCGTATTGTGAAGTGTATCGTAGAATCTTATGGGTTCAGGAAACAACTTCTTTCGCTCCCATTTTACCAGAGGTTGTCTGGTTATGTTCCCAAACTCATCGATGGCTACAGCCAGAATATAGGATTTTCTAGGCCGGTTGAACCGTTTCTTTTGTTCCGGGTTATCAAGATTCCTGACATCATCATTATAGAAAATGATGATGCCGGTCTGATCCAGGGGTGCCATCAGGGCATAGGAACAATAATTCACAAAATCCTGGTCGAAATAACCGGTTTCCATGATATATTGCCGGTAATCGGCTGTTTCGACTGACGAGCCCATAGCATATTGGGCATTGATATCCTGATTTTTATCGATGACCCTGCTCCAGTATACCTGGCCGCTGCTTTCATAGCAGGTGACAATCAGGTTGTTGTATGTGTTGTAGTTCTGATCGAATATTTGTTCAGCAATAATGATGATCTTTCCGTTCTCGCGAAGTACCATATCGGTGATCACGTATTTTATCAGTTCCTGATCCTGGAGAGTGGGTTCCTTCATTACCGCAAGCTGCGAAAGAAGAGCGTCGTCAAATTCGTTCAGGTAATTGTCATATATTCTTCCTGTCACCGGATCGATCTTAAAGAAAAATGTCCCGCGCATGCCGGTTTTAAAAATCTCTGAATAGAGCCCCGCACAGATCAGTTCATCGAATTCTCCTGCGATAATGTTAATGCCTCTGATGTATCTTTCTCCGAGAGTTACCGGATACTCATTGAATTCTTCACCGTTTTGTGTGTAACGGTATATAGTATAGAGATTCCTGTTTTCCCTGAAAAGTGAAAATATGGATTCTCTTTGCAACAGGCTGAGTATTGAAACATTTCCGGTTTCATCCACAAGATAGCGATTGTCTCTTGGGCCCTGTCCCGTATACTGGTATGAGTCTTTTTTATGCCAGATCGGGTTCAGATCTTCTCCAAGTACATAAAATTCATTGAATTGTGCACCTGACCATAGCAATTTGGTACGGCAGACTATAAGGAGTTTGGTTTCGTGCCGCGAAAGGGCAAAATGAAAATCAGCCCAGTTGCCCTTGATGAAATCAATGTTGGCAATTTCAGTAAAACCTGCAACAGGTAACAGGTTGGTCTTGTCGATCCTTTGATAGTACAGGACAATATTGTTAAGTCCCCTGCGCGACACAAAAATATAAAGGTCATTATGAAAATGGACAACGGTTTCCAACTCATATGTCCTTAAACCTTCATGTAATTTTATCGGTTCTTCAAGCAAAAGGTTCAGATCCTTGTCCAGTCTTTCAAGATGAAACTGGTTGCTGTGAAATTTCACCACATAATAATGATCAGGATCACGCCCGATGATTTTATGCAAACTTGTCGTGCCACTGAAGATATCAATCCTGCTTTCAGTCACTTCAATTTCCTGTGCTGTTCCCGCCAGATGCAATCCAGTCAGGAAAAATACAGCGAAGAGTGATCTGAAAACCCGCAATTTCATTAATGAGTGGTTTGTTTTGTAAAGGATATTACAAAACTAATAAATAATTGTTGATATAACCTTGCGGTCTAGATAAACTCCTCAAACCGTCCCTCAATTGCCACCATAAACATTAAATCCGGTACTTGCTGACCGGGAGGATCGTATCCTGAATTTGATTCACGGGATGATCTTGACCTGTGTTGCAGTCGGTCCACGCTGCCCGGGCATCATTAAAAAACTGACAACATCACCTTCCTTAATTTCACCAGAAAGATTGTTTACATGGACAAATATCCGTTCTTGTGTATCAGAATCCTTTATAAAACCATAGCCTTTCGAATGATCAAAATAGGTCACGACTCCCTTTCTGTTAGGATCGTTTCTGAGGCTCGGATCCTGTCTGGGTATACTGATATCAATATCTTCCACCCTTATATTTCTCTTTTTGCCGGGATCAGGAGGGACGGAAGTTATCATGCCGTTCTCATCAACATAGGCGATCATGTCTTCCAGGCTGCTTTTGGTTTCGTTGTCTTTTCTGGCAAGCCTTTTCTTTTCTTTTTCCTTTCTCTTTTTTTCCTTTTTGTTCCTTACTTCTTTTTTGTTAAATGTTTCCTGTGATCTACCCATGTTTATTATTTCAGATGGTATGATTAATCTTCAAATTTCACATTAACGGCAACAAGGCCTTTTTCTCCCTGTTTGATTTCGAAAACGACATCCCGTCCGGTTTGTACATCGGCATTGGGATTCTGAAGACCGGTCCTGTGGAGAAAAA
This sequence comes from Bacteroidales bacterium, assembly GCA_016926205.1. GTDB lineage: Bacteria > Bacteroidota > Bacteroidia > Bacteroidales > UBA10428 > UBA5072. The sequence continues at coordinate 4,585 of JAFGPB010000027.1, read as the reverse complement.
TATCGTCTCCGTTTTCCGCTACAATAAAGCCAAAACCCTTAATCGCATTGTACCACTTCACTTTTCCTCTGTTCATAATATATCTCTTAAGCTTGCTTTAGTAAGTTTTCTTTGGTCTTGCTACATTAACAATGATTTCCCTGTTTTCCAGTGTGGCACCATTCAGTTCATTAATGGCTTTGTTCGCCTCATCTTCATTTTCCATGGTAACAAAACCGAATCCTTTGCTCCTTCCGGTAAATTTGTCCGTAACAATTTTCACGGAACTTACTGTCCCGTATTCTGCGAAGATCCCTTCAAGGTCATTTTCAGTAACCTTAAAATTAAGGTTTCCAACATAAATGTTCATATCAATAAAATTAAATATTAGAAAAAGGATTTAAAAAAAAGTGCAGTGATTAACTAATAATGAAATGGGATTAGCAAATAAAAGCTCAAATTCTTAAATCATAAATTTTTGCTAAGGTATGGAAATTTTCAGTTAATTGATATTTTGCGAATATTAAATTACATAATTATTTTAACTGTTGATAAAACATACATATTTGCAGATCATTTCATAGTTCATGCATCATATTAATTTTCAAACGATTATTGTATAGGATTGGGCATTTGGTCAATGCTCCGGAAACATTCAGATGAATCAACGAAACAGTAAGAAACAGGAAGTAATAAGAAAATAGTATATTTACTTAATAACGATGGAATTTCATTTTCGGGGATGGCATATCAGATATTTATCATATCGGACGGGACGGGCCGGACTGCAGAGCAGGTTCTGAAAGCGGCCCTGACCCAGTTTGAAGATACCCAAACGGAGACCAGGATTTACCCACTGGTGAAAACAAAACAGCAGGTCCTTGAAATTATGGATGAAGCCCGCACTTTACATGGCCTGGTAGTTCATACGGTTGTCAGAAGCGAACTTCGTGATATCATCAACAAACAGGGAAGGCTTTGTTCCCTGGATACGATTGACCTCATGGGCCCCATCCTGGCTCAGCTGTCCCACCACTTTTCCTTTTTGCCTTCTGAAAAACCCGGAATGTATTATGAACTGAACAAATCTTACTTCAAGCGAATTGAAGCAGTTGAATATACATTGAGGCACGATGACGGTCAGCGGATTGAGGAACTTGATAAAGCGGAGATCGTAATACTGGGTGTTTCAAGGACATTTAAAACCCCCGTCAGCATTTACCTGGCGCACAAAGGGTGGCTGGTTGCCAACGTTCCCATTATCCTGGGAATGAATTTGCCGGAGCAGCTTTTTAAGCTGCCGGCGCACAGGGTATTCGGACTGATAACTTCTGCCACTCATCTGGGTCAGCTTAGAAAGATCAGGGAAACCCATCTTGGGGGGAATGTCGGGGAATATGCCAAACCATCATTTATCATGAAAGAGCTGGAATATGCAAACAGCATATACAGGCGTCAGCCAAAATGGTCAGTGATTGATATCACGAACAAACCTGTTGAGGAAATATCCATGGAGATTATAGCAGGACTCCGGAGCAGGAACAAAAGAGCGGAAAACTTTTCATAAAATTGCCGAACATCTGATGTCGGAAGCAAAATCATGAAGATTTATAGAAAATACATTTCGACATCTTTCTTTCTATTACACATAAAATCAGATATATAGGAAATTACTATAAACTTTGGCATGTCTTTTGATCTTATTACAGTGAAGAAAAAATTCTTCTAAAACTTAAAGAAATGACAAGGTATATTATAACACCGGTCCTCGCAGTTCTGATACAGGCGATGGCAGGAGCTCACGCCCGGAATCTGCCTGAGGAGTACCTGGGTCTCCCGGGTGACAATCTTAACCTCTATGCAGTGATGCAACTGTTCCAGGAATCCGAAACTATTGAAGGCTTTGAAAGAAATCTGAATGATGAGAATTCCAGGATCAACAACCTTGACCTGAATGATGATAATCTGGTGGATTACATTGCTGTCTTTGACTATGTCGACGGTGATGTTCATACAATCGTCTTAAGGGCAGTTCTCAACAAAGACGAATACCAGGATGTTGCTGTTTTTACCGTTGAACGCTTCCGCAACGGCTCAGTCTGGATTCAACTTATAGGAGATGAAGCATTGTACGGAAGAAATTACATTATTGAGCCTATATATGCTGAAACACCCAATCCTGGATATATTGGAATCAGAAGAAATCCTGCGGTTGTTAACGTTGTGAGAACAACTTATTTTGAAGTCGCTGCATGGCCGCTCATCAGATTCATTTATCTGCCGGACTATATTGTCTGGCGTTCAGTATGGTACTGGGGTTACTATCCGGTATACTGGCGTCCGTGGAACCCCTTCTACTGGCATTTTTATTACGGTTATCACTTCAACCGGTATGCTCACTACTACCGCTACTATCGGCACTGGGATCATTTGCGTTTCGCACGTTATAATGACTTCTATCATTCCAGGATACGTATATTTTCCCCGACTGTAGTTATCAATATCAACAAAGGAAGCTACAATTCAACTTATTCACGTCCCGAGCTGAGACGAGACGGTGAAGCACTTTACAATAGGGTACAGGCAAGTCGGGAAACAGGATCACAGAACAACACAGCCGTTAACAATCAGGCAAGGAGATCGGTATCTTCATCATTAAGCGGTTCATCCGCCAGTGCAGGATCAGCAGGATCTGATACCCGGAGAAGATCAGTTGACGACGTAAGTAAAGGTGCGGAAAACACAGGAAATTCAGTTCAGAACACGGCGACCACACGCAGATCAGTGACAACGATAACCGGTGAGAACCGGAACTGGACAACGGACAATCAGAGCGGTGATGCTGCGCGTCGGGTATCAACACCCTCTGTGACCAAAGTAAAGTCAGGTACCCCGGCAGGTCAAAACAATTCACCGGCCAGAAGATCGACAACCGCAGAAAAAGCCGCTTCCGGAACTTCAGCTGGTCAAAGTGCCTCAACCTCAAGAAGATCAACAAATACAACGTTTCAAAGTACTTCTTCCGGTCCTTCTTCAGGACTGAATACTTCAACGACAAAACGATCAACTGCCAATAAGATCCAAAGCACTGTTCCAAGTCCTGCAAAAAGTCAGAACAAATCCGTTGCCCGCAGTTCGTCTTCCCCCGTGTCTGCAAGAACTGCTTCCACACCGAAAACCATGCAGAGATCGGGAAATGTCAGTGCATCATCGGGAAAGTCTTCCTCAGTAAACAGCTCATCAGAACGAAACAGGAGCAGTAGCAGGTCTGCCAGCGCAAGCACCCCGAGCAACAACAGCAACAGCGAAATAAACAGGAGCAGTAGTGCATCCCGAAGATAATCAACATTTGATTTCAATAAGGTAAATGATTCTGTTGAATGCCCTGGACCATCCGTTTTCAGGGTATTCAAAGGATCTGCTGAGGGGACAGTTGAAGATGCAGGAATCACAAGACCGGGATATCCTGGTGTTTTTGTCTGGACATCAATTGAATTCCAGCTTAAAATCAGTACAGAAATTTAGTCAAATAAAATCATTCATTTGTGTTCAATTTTCTCCGATTGATCAAACTATTTGAACAGAGAGAAGATATTTCCGTAATTAATATTGGAAATCAAACTAAAAAGGCAATGCGACAGTTTATTGAAAGAACCATAGAGCTCCTGAAAATACATGTAAAAGAAAATTTATACCAGATCGATAAAAACCAGATCAAGCTCAAGGAATTGATAGAACAGGGAAATTCTGCAGAACAGAAGAAGGATTATGAGTTGCTGTTCAAGGAAATTATGAAATTGCAAGATGAAAATAACGAATTCATTCAGCAACAGCTCACGCTGATTTCTTTTCTCGAAGATAACAAGGAATCAGGATCGCCCAATGATGACGACGAATCTATATTTGATTTGGAGCTTGAACTTCCAACAGAAGAGAACGTGATCTTTGATATGACCATTCAGGGCGAGCTGCCCTTTGATCAATACCATCCGATGTTTTCAGATGAGAAATTTTTCGGGAAATTAATGGGTTATTATATCTCCAATGAAGCTTATGAAAGATGCAGTGAATTGATGGAGTCAAGAAATACTCCGTACAATGCTGCACAAGTACTTGCCGGAGAACAATTAAGCACTGCAACTGTAACCAACTGATTTGTCAATTGCAGAGGGAAGAGGAAGCGGATTAAAATTTATATTATTGAAAGTCTCAGCTTCTGAATTTTTGTTGCATTGATGACTTTTTTTGAATCTGCAACTTTGTCTTATTTATTAAATCTTTCAACTTATAAAGGCTGAATTGCTTCCCTTTAAAAATAATTATTATTTTAGCGCCAAATTTTTATTTTAAATAAGAAAATATGAAAATTATTACAAGAAAAGAATTTTTAAGTGTTACAGCTGGCGCTGCTGCACTGGCAGCAATTCCGGCTTCAAATATCCTCGCAACATCTTGTGCTCAACCGGCATCAACGGGTAGACCCAAGCGGGGAGTATCGATTTTTTGTTACCAGGGATTAATGCATTGGACCATGAACCTGGAAGATGTATTTAAAGAAATGTATGATATGAATGCCACAGGTTTTGAAATACTTGCCAGTGGCTAC
>JAFGPB010000026.1 GCA_016926205.1 Bacteroidales bacterium | reverse complement strand
TTTTTCAAGCAGAAGACGGCATACGATATTTTTTGCGACACGATGTTTTATAAGGACCGGCTGCTAACCCCCGAGGAGCTGCTGGAATTTCTGATCGTTGACATGAAAGTAGCCAGTCAGCTGGGGTATCATGTATTCCGGCAGCAGGTAGCACCCTATCCTGCCGATGATCCTTCAGAAAGTTACCTGGCTCCTTATGTCATGTCCACCGATGCGATGAAGTATCTTGAGCTGGCCATACCTTACTGTGAACAGTATGATATCAAACTGGCACTTGAACTGCATTCGCCCACACAGATCAGGTCTAGATGGATTGACGGATGCCTGGAACTGATCGAAAGGACGCAAACCCCGTACATCGGTTTTGCTCCTGATTTCAGCATGTTTACGATAAGACCACGGAAAGGCACTGTTGAACAGATGGTTGAACAGGGTGCCAAAAAGGAAATCCTTGATTATATTATATCGGCTTATCAGGAGAACCTGGGACCGGAAAAGACCGTGGAAGAAGTTAAAAAGATGGGGGGTGGTGAGATCGAGCAGAATTTTGCCGGTGTCGCTGGTATTTATCACGCCAGCAACAATGATCCGAATGATCTGAACATTATAGCACCCTGGGTATATCATACCCATGCCAAGTTCTATCATATTGAGGATGACCTGAGTACCGATTACTCAATGAATTATCCCCTGATACTCGAGAACTACGTTAAGAACGGCATTACAGGAGTTTTAAGCAGCGAATGTGAAGGCATGAGGTCAGATGTTACCAGACCGACCCACATCCGCATGCAGCATGCCATGATAAGGAATATACTCGCTTCATTGTAAGAAAAGCAGTTTCTTCTAAGGAATATACTCGCTTCATTGTAAGAAAAGCAGTTTCTTCTAAGGAATATGCTCGCTTCATTGTAAGCAAAGCAGTTTCTTCTAAGGAATATACTCGCTTCATTGTAAGCAAAGCAGTTTCTTCAGGGCATCATTCAAATGATCAGGGAAGCATATTGTTTAGCAACATACTGCTTCTCTGATATTTGATGGAAAATTATTGTTGATGATTAATTAATTTAAAATGAAATTAAGTATGAACAATGCTCATGATCTGAGTAAGAAAAGCAAAAATGTATCAAGGCGGAATTTTCTGGGTACAGCCGGAGCCGCTGCAGCCGCATTTACAATTGTCCCCAGACATGTAATGGCAGGCAAAGGATATCTGCAGCCCAGCGATACAGTCAATGTTGCAGGGATCGGTATCGGCAGTCAGGGAGGAGGTGATATTCAACAGATATGTACTCCTGAAGTGCAGGTTCAGAGGGGCGGGGGTGGAGGCAATTATCGTCCGCCTCAGGCTGCAGAGAAATCCCCCTGGCCCAATATGGGTGAGGCTATTGTGGCAGCTATGGCTGACGCCCGTCCTCCGGCCGGTTCAAACATAAAACTTGCCAATATTTACGCTTTATGTGATGTGGATTCGGAAAAGGGAGATTACATGTTCAAATCCTATCCGAGGGCAAAGGTGTATTCTGACTGGCGTGTAATGCTGGAAAAGGAACCCTCCATTGATGCAGTGGTGATCGGTACACCTGACCATAACCATGCAACGATTGCGGCAGCATTTATTAAGGAAAAGAAGCATATATATGTTGAAAAGCCAATGGCCAAAACGATCTATGAATGCCGCAAACTTACAGAACTGGCAAAACAGTATGATGTGGTCACTCAGATGGGCAATCAGGGGCATGCAACCGAAGGTACAAGAAGGACGGTTGAATGGATACAGTCGGGAGTGATCGGAAATGTCCGTGAAGTATATCTGTGTACGGACAGGCCAACCTGGCCGCAGGGCAATCTTGCACGTCCTGAGGGAGTACGTGTCCCCAAAAATCTCAATTATGATGTTTGGCTTGGCCCTGCTCCAAACAAACCTTATCACCCTGATATCTTACATTTTAACTGGAGAGGTTTGTGGGATTATGGCGTAGGGGCAATGGGAGATATCGGGGCTCATGCCTTTGATCAGCCGGTATGGGCATTAAATCTGCATACAGCACCCAAAATCAGGATACAGGCAGCCACCACACCTTTCAGTGAGGATTATCTTCCCGCAGCCGAATGGATTACCTATGAATTCCCTGAACGCTTTGTTCAGGGTGTCGGGTATATGCCTCCTGTAAAGGTAATCTGGTGCGATGGAGGGCTTATGCCACCCCGACCGGATAAACTTGAACCTGGTCGTGCCGTATTGTCGTGTCTTTACATTGGAGACAAAGGGATAATGATGCATGCCGATCATGGGGGAATGCCTACGCTTGTGCCGGAAGATAAAGATTTCACCGGACCGGATCCGTGGCTTCCAAGAACCGGATTGATATTTGAAGACTGGATCAACGCAATCAGAAACGGAACAAAGTCAAGCAATGATTTCTCCTATGCTTCACAGCTGACAGAAATCATGTTGCTGACAAATGTTGCAGTTCTTTCAAAAAGAGCCAATGTAACCCTCGAATACGATGTGCCGGATATGAAGATTACCAATTTTCCTGAGGCCAATGATTTGTTCCATTATGATTATCGTGAAGGCTGGTCTTTGTAAGCAATAAAAAATATGAAATTGGAAGAATTGCTTTAAGTCGTACTGACTAAAAACAAATCTTATAAAGATGTTATATGCCTGCAGTGTTTCCTCTTGCTGCCTGAAAAAGATGTGGGTTTTGGTCAGACAGTGTCAGGATAGATGACATTGAAGGATTGTAAATAGTTTTTTTATATGGAAAAATAAAGGGATTCATTTAAAATTTGAGAAAAAACCATTAATATTACATGATATGGGTTTCTTATTGTCAACACCAGGGAGAAAATTACCTGGGATGGATTAAGATTAAGGAAAATAATTGGTTTTTAAAAAAAATGCAAACAATAAGAATTTTCTTTGTTTTATCATGAGAATATGTTTTAACATCTTAATAAATATACTATTAT
>JAFGPB010000025.1 GCA_016926205.1 Bacteroidales bacterium | reverse complement strand
TTCTATGATATTGAAACCAACAAAACATTGATCTTTTTGACCAACAACTTTGAGCTTACAGCAACAGAAATAGCCATGCTTTACAAACATCGCTGGTTCATAGAGACCTTCTGTAAATGGATAAAACAGCATTTGAAAATAAAGTCCTATTGGGGACGTAGTCTAAATGCGGTTAAAACTCAAATCTGGATTGAATTATCGGTTTATGTAATTGTGCTTATCCTGAAAAAGAAACTAAATCTGACACAATCAACCTACGAAATTCTACAGATTTTGAGCATAAATATATTTGATAAAGAGCCTCTATATGAGCTGTTTAGTAAATCCAATCTACAATATTTCAAAGAACAAGATTATAATCAATTAAAACTGTTTGACTTATAACGAAACGCTAGTGATAAAGCACTAAAAATAATATACAATGACAGAACTTGATTTATTGATCCATACTATAGAGCATCATTCAATTTCCGTTTTCAATGAACTGTACGGAAATGAATCTGCAAAAATGCAGTTCCAGACTAATCGCTATCTTGCACTAATACAAAAGTTTCAAAAATTTTCACAGGAAAGGAAAGCGGCATTGTTCACTTCTCCCGGTCGTACAGAAATAGGTGGCAACCATACCGATCACAACTACGGCAGGGTGCTTGCCGGAGCTGTGAACCTTGACAACATTGCTGTTGCGGCTCCAAACAATTCCGGCATCATACGCATCCAATCCGAGGATTACCCCACTTTTGAGGTCGATCTTTCCAGTCTGGCGCCTGATAAAAAGGAACAATACACTTCAGTTGCCCTGGTTAAAGGTATATGCGCAAGGATGAAAGAGCTCGGTTATACCATCGAGGGATTTGACGCTTGCATTGATGGTGGTGTTCCCAAGGGCTCCGGATTAAGTTCATCCGCCTCATTCGAGGTACTGATAGGAGTTATATTAAGCGAATTTTTCAACAATGGCAGGCTGGATCCTGTTCAGAATGCTATTATTGGCCAGTACGCCGAAAATCATTACTTTGGCAAGCCTTGCGGACTGATGGACCAGACGGCATGTGCTATGGGCGGACTGATCACCATAGATTTTGAGGATCCGGCAAAGCCTGTTGTTAAGAAGGTGGATTTTGATTTTGTTTCCACGGGATTTGCACTGGTTATAACCAATACAGGAGGCAACCATGCAGATCTGAATGATGAGTATACCTCTTTACCCATTGATATGAAAGCTGTTGCAGCAGAATTGGGTGCTGAGGTCCTCCGTCAGGTAAACCTGGAACAGGTACTGGAAATTACACCCAGGATCCGTGATAAAGTGGGCGACCGTGCCATATTAAGAGCAATTCATTTTCAGGAAGAAAACCAGCGGGTAGTGGACCAGGTTGCGGCACTTGAAAGGAATGACTTCAAGGCTTTCCTTCGCATGGTGACCGACTCGGGATTCAGTTCATATATGTACAACCAGAACATCTTTCCTGTAAATAATGTAAGGGAACAGGGTGTATCACTGGCGCTGGCATTAAGTCACCTTGTTTTGAATGGTGTAGGGGCCTGGCGTGTTCATGGCGGTGGTTTCGCAGGAACCATCCAGGCTTTTGTTCCGCAACACTTATTGGATGAATATATTGGCAGACTGGAATATGTATTTGGAAAAGGTTCATGTCAATCTCTATTCATCAGGAATATGGGTGCAGGAAGAACCTTTTAGCTGCAAATGAAATGATACAGATGAAATCAACAAGTCCACAGATCATCAATAAAATACAATTTTCGAACCTCAAATCTTAAAGCGCTTAATCAACAAATCAATAAATCAGCAAATCAAAATGTTGATACTGGAATCCTCATTCAAAAAGAAACACAAGGGTAAGGAAATTTCCCTTTATACGATGAAAAATAAAAACGGGCTGGTAGTTCAGATAACCAACTACGGTGCAATAATCGTTAGCCTCTATGTACCTGATCGCAATGGAGAATTGGCAGATATTGTTCAGGGCTACGATAATATTGAGGATTATATGGAAGGAAATGGCCCCTATATGGGTGCAGTATGCGGACGTTGCGCCAATCGTATTGCCGGAGGAAAGTTTACCCTGAATGAAAAGGAATACATACTTGCAGTAAATAACGGACCGAACCACCTGCACGGAGGGATAAGGGGTTTTGATAAGGTGGTATGGAATGTTATTGAATTTTCAGCCGATCTGATCATACTGGAATATCTTTCTAAAGACGGTGAGGAAGGCTATCCGGGCAACCTGAAGGTTTCTGTGAAATACACAATTACTGATCAGGATGAATTCAGGATTGATTATTCGGCTGTCACGGATAAAATAACTATTGTAAATCTTACCAGCCATTCTTATTTTAACCTTAGCGAAGAAGGGAGCGGTGATATCCTGAACCAGCAGTTAATGATCAATGCAAATTATTATACACCGATCGATCAGACTTCAGTTCCGACAGGTGAAATACTGAAAGTAAAGGAAACCCCGATGGATTTTACCTTTATGAGGCCAATTGGAGCATATATTGATACCGATAGTGAGCAATTGCGCCTTGGTTCGGGTTATGATCACAACTGGGTGCTTGACAAGCCCTATGGTAAAATGGGACTGGCTGCACTAGCTCATGACCCTGTTTCAGGCAGGGTAATGGAAATTACCACAACCCAACCTGGACTCCAGCTTTACACAGCAAACTGGGTAGATGGTGAAAAGGGCAAAGGAGGTAAGAAATATCAAAAAAGATGGGCATTCTGCCTTGAGACACAATGTTTTGCTGATGCAGTCAACAAACCTCATTTTCCTCAGGTAGTCCTAAAACCTGGTTTGAAATACTATCAAAGTACAGTTCATAGATTTTTTATCATATAACAAAATCTGATTTTTATAAAGTATTAAGCTTATCTCAAGTTAATTATATCACTACAGGTTAACTTAATGCCAGAAAAAACCGTGTTTTGCAATTATTCTGCAGAAACCGTATTTATATTTATGTTATAAAATTCAGTTTGTGCAAAAGAGTTGTACACTGTGCCGTATAAACTGAGAATATTTTAAACAGGTATTCTATTAATCTCTAAATCCAATGTTATGGGAAAGAAGCAAAACTATTTGCAGGATGAACTGCAGATACTCGACAGCGCCTCAATGTGTTCAGTCAGCGGAGGCTGGATCGCAACGGCAATCGCGCTGATCGGCGCCGGTATATACATCTATAACAATGCCGGTGATTTTATTTCCGGATTCAAAGCCGCGGTTAAGTACGAATAATTAAAGCCTTATGTTATGGAAATTACGGAATTAAATCCTGAAGAACTGTGTACCATCTCAGGAGGAGACAAGTTCATGTATGACCTGGGTTATCTGGTCGGATACCTGCTGAAAAGCGCAGGCAATTATAATTTTTACGTTACATTAAAAGTATGATGTCCGGATTGTCACCTCAATGTAAATGGATAAGGATCGGATCATCAAAAGGCAGAGGAAGACCATCATCATCTTGACAATATATGTCATATTGTCTCTTGTGATTATGCTTTATAACATGCTCTGGTAAGGCTTGTCACACATGTTTTCATTTTAAAATCAGCATCTTACCGGTATTCGTCTTCCGGCTGAAGCGAAACTAATTTCCGGTATATCTTTTATATTGTCTGGCGAATTTCATTACGTTTGCCGGTGGCCTTTTGGCAATCAGTTCATCTCCCATATATTGCATATAAGGATGCACATAGGAAAAGAACTTCTTATAGCCTTTGCACAGGTAGTTCAGTCCTTCTTCTCCTCCGGGGGTCTTCGTGAATCGATGCTTGGGGCATTCGCCATGGCAGGCGAAGCGGTACTCACAGTCCATGCAAAAACCCGGAAGGTCCAGCAGTTTGCTCTGGCCGAAGGTGTATTGCTGTGCTGAAAGGGCCATTTCCTTTAAGGTCCTGAACCGGATGTTGCCCAGAAAATAGTGCGGGTATACAAAATGATCGCAGCAATAAAGATCTCCGTTGTGTTCCAGTACCAGTGCATTGCCGCATGTCTCACTGAACACGCACAGTCCTCCGGGCTGTCCGACCCAGTTTACCAACGTGACATCAAAGATCTGCACAAATACACGTCCGACATCCTTTCTCACCCATTCGTCAAAAACCGTGATCAAAAATTCCCCGTATTCTTCAGGGTTAACTGACCATTCAGTCATTTCAGCATCTTTGATTTCGGGACCGACCAGAAGGATATCCTCTTCCTTTGCATTTTTTCTTTCCCGCTCAACAATGGGGATAAACTGGATAAATCCGCTCCCGATACGTTTCAGGAAATTATAGACGTCCAGCGGATGACGGGCATTTTCTTTCGGGACGACTGTAAGTGTGTTGAAATCAACGTTATGTTTTTTAAGCAGTTCTATTCCATGTAAGACCCGGTCAAACGTGGGCCGTCCTTGTTTGTCGACCCTGTACCGGTCGTGTATTTCCTTTGGCCCGTCAATGGAAATTCCCACAAGGAAATTGTTCTCCTTAAAAAAGCGGCACCACTCATCATTCAATAATGTGCCATTCGTCTGAAATGAATTCGAGATCTTCTTTCCTCCTTTGTACTTGTCCTGTAATGCTATGGCTTTTTTGAAAAAATCCAGTCCGAGCAAAGTGGGCTCCCCACCCTGCCAGGTGAAAGAGAGCTCCGGGATATCCTGTGATTCAATATATTGACGTGTATAAAATTCCAGAACATCATCCGGCATCCTGAAATTCATGGTCTGATTATAAATCTTATCTTTTTCAAGATAATAACAATAGGTACAATCCAGGTTGCAAACCGGTCCGATAGGTTTGGCCATGATATGGAAAGCAACGGGTTGGTCAAAGGACAGCATACCTCAACATGATTTCAGATTCGTTCAAAAATAGCAAAACAAATATGAAAACTCTTCATCTTTAATATCTCCCATTGAAGATTTGTTTTAACTTGCAGCTGCGTACGTATCCAGATACCAGATAAGACCAGAAAATGTATTATTCCGTTATAGTACCCACATTCTTACGCCCGGATGAGGTAAAAGATCTTCTTGACAGTCTTGTCAGTCAGGATTACCAGAGCTTCGAGGTTATCATATCGGATGGAAGTCCGGATGACACGGTAAAAAATGTAACGGACCCATACAACCGCTTGCTGAAACTGCAGTATATCCATGAAAAAGGGATGGGTATCAGCGAATCACGCAATCTGGGAGTACAGCATGCCAAGGGCGATTATGTGGTTTTTTTTGATTCTGACTGTGTGATCCCTTCAGGTTATTTTACAACCGTAGAAAAATATCTTTCAGATGACCCTGTGGATGCATACGGCGGACCGGACAAAGCGGATGACAGTTTTAACAACAGGCAGAAAGCCATAAGTTATGCCATGACATCTTTTTTTACGACAGGGGGCATCCGGGGAAGAAAAAAACACATGGGGAAATATCATCCCCGAACTTTCAACATGGGCGTAAAACGGCAGGTGTTCAACAAAATTGAGGGTTTCAGCAGTCTGAAGGTTTCAGAGGACATTGACCTGAGCATGCGCCTGTATCAGGAAGGCTGCAGGATTGCCCTAATCGATGCGGCTTTCGTTTTTCACAAAAGACGATCCACATTCTATAAGTTCTTCCGTCAGGTTTTTTCATTCGGTTCCGGACGTGTCGACCTTCACCTGCACCATGGAAATGCAATGAAAGCGGTTCATTTGCTGCCCGCTCTTTTTGTCGTATATCTTGCGGCAGGCTTTATCGGTTCTTTTTTTTCTCCGTTCATCCTGACGATCTGGTTGGGATCACTTCTGGCATATTGCCTGTTGCTTTTTGCAGACTCACTTGTGCGCAACAGGAACATCAACGTTGCATTGCTGAGCGTACATGCCTCACTGGTCATGCTGACGGGATATGGGATGGGAACCATCAGTACCTTGTTCGCAAGATATGTCGCAGGAAGCAGAAAGGAAACCGGGAAACCGGACATCACAAGAGGTTCTTGAATGATCTTATTTCTTTCATCTGACCCGTTCGTCGTACCTGGCACCCATTGAGGTATCCGGACCTCTGAGCCGTTTCATGAGCATCTGCTTGACGGCATGGAAAATGATGATATGAACGTCTTCAGTGATCTCCATGTCATTTACGGGAATATGAATACGATGTCCGGCAATCCTGCTTGCTGCCCCTCCGCTATAACCGCAGAAAGCAACTGTCCTGCCTCCGGCGCCACGGGCATATTCGAGTGCCTTCACAATGTTAGTTGAATTGCCGCTTCCTGAGATGCCGATCACCAGATCATCTTTCTGCATTAAGGCACGCAACTGCTCGACAAAAACCTCATCATAGGAGAGATCGTTCGAGATGGCCATCATGCCCGGTATGTTATCATTCAGGCAAATGACCCTGAAACGTTTGTCGAGTTGATAGGATATTCCTTTGATAAAATCACCGGTGACATGAGAGGCTGTTGAAGCACTTCCCCCGTTACCGAATAGAAAGATCGTGTTTCCCCGGTCCCTTGCTTCCATAAGAAGACCAACCAGTGTCTCGACCGACCGGATGTCAATTTTCTCAAGTGCACCGGCAACGTTGCTGAAATAAGTCCTGAATTCAGATTCCTTCATCTGCAAAATATATAAGCTTTGAACCTTCGCGCTCAAAATTAAAATCAATTGTGCGCAAAGGTTTGAGTTTTTCAATTAATCCTGCCTGCAAGGGTTTCTCACAGTAAAACAACATAAACCCGCCCCCGCCGGCACCAAGCAACTTGCCCCCGCCGGCTCCGGCACCCATACCTGTTTTGTAAATTTCATCCACTTCAGGATTGGTAATGTTGGAAGCCAGTTGTTGCTTCAGTTTCCAATTTGCATCCAGGATCCTCCCGAAGTCATCCAGTTTGCCTGAATAGAGGCAGTTCCGCAGGTCTTCAACCAGTGTTACCATCGATTTCAGCATCCGGAATTTATCCTCCTTTCCGGAATTGCTTTTTTGTTCGGACAGGATATCGGAAGCCTTACGCTGGTTTCCCAGGTAAAACATGACCAGGTTTTCCTGCAGCTGATTGTAAACTTCTGTGTTTATGTACAATGGTTCCACCTTAACGCTGCCGTCAGGATTGAAATATATCACATTCAATCCACCGAAAGCTGTCGCATACTGGTCCTGTTTTCCGATGGGCTCACCCAGAATATCGATTTCAATCTCAGCAGCTTCCTTTGCGAGCTGGTCATGGGTCACATATTGCCGTTTGATGGCATACAGGCAGTGAAGAAGCCCCACGGTGAATGCAGAAGACGAACCCATACCCGTTCCTGCAGGAATATCAGCAATTGAGCTGAACTCGACACCGCCCCTTACATCCACCTTACGCATGGCTTCACGGATCAGGGGATGTTTCAGCTCATCAATACTGTTTACCGTTTCGGTTACCGAATATTTCACCCGTATCTGATCCGGATAGAAAAAACGGTGGGAGGAAATGTACATGTACTTATTGATGGTTGTACTGAGAACCATTCCCTGGCACCTGGAATAGAATGTCTCCATATCGGAGCCTCCTCCCACAAAACTCACTCTGAAAGGTGTACGGGTGATGATCATGTACCGGCAGAATTTATTATCAGGTCAGCTAATTTACGTTCTTTTTCTATTGGCAGGTACTCATCGGTTTTTCTTTTTTCATAAAGCCTGTCGATATCAGCCGGTGGTTTACCGCGCCAGGTATAATACTCCTTAATCCTTTCCCGCAAAACATTTTCAGGTATGCTTGTATAAAGCTTCAAGCGGGATAATTTTCTGATTTTTTCAGAGCTCAGTGCAACAACGCCTTCAATGATCACAACATCTTTCCCCTTGAAACTCAGCTTCAAAGGCACTGATATTCTTTCAGGATGATGTGGATAGGATGCTTTTGAAAGCTCACTGCCTTCCATAAGACTGTAAAGATCCTTTTCGATATCGGCCAGTCTGAACCTTTCATAAACATTCATCGAAGGTGACCGTTCCTGTTCAGGTAAGATCCAGTTGTCAAGTTCCAGGATCATGGACATCAGTCCCCTCCTCCTGAATTCAATATTGAGAAAGGAAGCAAGTGTGCTTTTGCCCGACCGGCTGTTCCCCCCGATCAGAATTACAAACGGCAGGCTGTTCCGGGTTCTGATGACTTGCCGGTGAACATTCTCAAAAATTTCAGCATAGGGTTTTTCCAGAATGAAATCCACGGCTTCGGCGAGGTCCTTAAATAAATAATCCGGCAAAACACGGGTCGCTTTGATACCCTGACCTGTGCGTACGCCGACGGTGATGCACCCGGCATTCCTTCCTGCCAGGACATCACGTTCCGAGTCCCCGATCATATAGGAATCTTCCAGTGCGATGTGATATTTTTCAGCAGCTCTGAGAAACATGCCGGTTTTGGGTTTTCGGCATTCACAGTCAATTTTAAATAGAGGGTTTTCATCCGGAAAACCCTTATCAGGATGATGTGGACAGTAATAAATGGCATCCAGCCATGCCTGCTTCCTGCCCATTTCAGTCTCCAGTTTCCTGTGAATGCGTTCCAGATCTTCTTCCGTGCAAAGGTTTCGAGCGACAGCCGGTTGGTTTGTTACCACAATGGCATGGAAACCTGACTGGTTTATTTTTCTCACAGCACCCGGGGCAAAAGGATATATTTCCAGCTCTTCAGGCCGACTGATGTAACTTCTTTCGGCATTCAGAACACCATCGCGGTCAAGAAAAACTGCTTTCTGCGGATGTTCATAGCTTCTTCTCTGAACCATTCCATTTTTAAAATCCCTGGTCACTTTTTCAAGCCTGTCAGGTGTACCCATATCCTTCAGATATTCGGATGTGGTGTAACCGAACATCCGGATCCGTCGGAATATATGGGGGAAAATATCTCTGCCGAAATCAGATTTCTTACCTTTTTCAAGGAAATTAAGAACTTGTGTTGAAAATAAATATGCTCCGGCGTTTACCAGATTATGATAATCAACGCCGGGAGCATGTGGTTTGGGATGAAAAGCGGTTACCCTGCCTTCATGGTCCGTTTCAACCAGGTCACTGTCATAAGGATGATCGTTGGGATGCAGCACAAGGGTACACTGACTTCTTTTTTCCCTGTGAAAACGAATCAGGCGCGACAGGTCCATATTGATCATCACGTCGCCATAGAATACGATGAAGTCATCCGTGAGCCGGTCCGCAATCTCTTTTATTCCGCCGGCTGTCCCCAAGGGTGACTTTTCCTCATAATATGTGATGGATACACCCGACTCCCTGCCGTCTCCGAAATAACTGACAATAGGTTCTTTAAGATAATGTACCAGAAGAATAATGTCCCTGATGCCATATTTTGACAGCAGGTCCACCTGATGCCGCAAAAGAGGGTTTTCACCAATAGCGATCATGGGTTTCGGAACCTCTGCGGTCATCCTGCCCAGTCGTGCCCCTCGTCCGCCAGCCAGTATTACAGCCTGCATGATGTTTTCATGTTTGGCACCATACCTGTGTCAAATATCGTCTTCTTCCGGTTTGCAACCAACAATCCCATGTTGTGTAATGCCTTTTATACCTTTCTGAGATAATCATTCAGTTCATCGGGTGTTCCGATATCCTCATAGTATCCCTCCTTAAAAACAACATAACTGGTCTTGAAACCGTTTCTGATGGCGTGCATAATGACATCCCCCACATAGATCTCCCTGCTTTTCCCAACCTGCTGTTCGATTTTATCCTTTCCTTTCAGGAAACAATCATCGGTATAGTTCTTCATCAGTTCCGTAAATCGTGGTTTCCAGACTGCAATTCCCCAGCTGTACTGAAGATCAATCCGGTTTTGTTTGATGACAATATCCCGGATGCTCCCGTCTTCATTGAATTCGATCATATCCGCCTTTGCCGGATGAGCAAAGGGAACGATGCCCAGAACGATTTCAGCTTCGGTTGATTTGATCTTTGAAACAAGCTGCTGGAAAGCATTTTCAGGACTGAATATGATATCGGGGAAACCCATGGCAACCAGTTTGTCCTTTATAAAAGGATAAGCCTGACTGAGGGTAAAGGGTGTACCGTATGTTGAATTGACGACCAGGTAGCCCATATTTACACCAAATGCCGATCCGTCACCATAGTATTCAGGTATGTCCCACTTACCTTTTCGGATGATCATGTAGACTTCTTCAATACCGGCAATTCTGAAACAGCGGATCAGATGTTCGGAAACGACACGGATGGTACCGGATCTATCCACCAGAGGAAAGATCTCCTTGCTGCAGGGAAGTCTGCCCAGACGGCTGGCCGTACCTCCGGCAGGAATCAGACCAATAGTTTCCATACTCATATCAGGTGCCAAGTTAATGAAATAACCAGATTTAAAGTATATCCCCAGAACAATGCTCCGGTCCGGCATGCATTGGCCGGTTGTGCCGGTTCTTCAGCAAATGCAGAACATACCGGTCGACCGGGAAGCTGAGATCATCGTCATTCATTGTTTCAATGGCAGCCCAGCGAAAAGACTGGCTCCCGTTCACCATCTCAGGAAAATCAAAAGGCCTGTCAGATATCCTGAATTTTACGGGTTCTTTGAACCTGATCCGGTAATAAATGCTGATCAGCTGATGATCGTCATAAAAAAGTGCCCGCTGGAAAAAGTGGGTCGTGTAAAAATGACCGATGATCTCGACTTCCTGCCCGAATTCCTCCAATGCCTCCCGAAGAATGCAATCTGCAGGTCCCTCGCCGAATTTTAATCCGCCTCCGGGGAATTTTGTCATTTCACGGTTTAACAGGTATTCATCCGTGAGCAATATTTCGTTCTTGTTATTGATCACCAGTCCATAAACCCTGATGTTGAAATGCCTGATTTCCGGTAATTCCATTTTCGTGTCGATATTGTTGTTGTCCTCTGTAATGCTGAAATTGTCAATTTAGAAAGTGTTGACCCGTAACGGTTGAAATAAAGTTAAAAATTTCCGTTGGATTGTCCGGTGAAAACCATCTTATTTCCTGATCTTTTCGAAACCAGGTAAGCTGTCTGCGGGCATATTGCCGTGTATGACGCTTGATCAGGTCAATCGCTTCTTCAAGGGAAATATTTTCTTCAAGGTACTCAAATATTTCCTTATATCCCGGAGTATTGAGTGCGTTACGGTCTCTGTACGGGTAAAGCGACCTGACCTCATCAACAAGTCCGCAGGATACCATCTCATCCACACGTCTGTTGATGCGTCCGTAGAGAATTCTCCGGTCGATTTCAAGTCCGATCTTTATGATATTGAATGGCCGGGGTTTCCTCCTGCCGGTAAGGTATGTTGAATACGGCTTTCCGGTCGTTATGTATATTTCCAGGGCTTTCAGTATCCTTTTAGGATTCTTCAGGTCCACCCTTTTGTAATATTCCGGATCAGCCTTTTCGAGTTCTTTTGTGATGCCTGCCATTCCATCCTTCCTGTATAAGGCTTTAAGTTCCTCGCGTACTGCAGGGTCAACCGGGGGAAGATCGTTAATCCCCCTGCATACGGCATCAATATACAAACCGCTTCCGCCGGTCATGATAACGAGTTGTCTCCTGAGAAACAGCTTCTCAAGAAGTTCCAGTACTTCGAACTCAAAGATACTGGCATTGTAGCGATCAGTCACCGATTTATGTCCCATCAGATGGTGTTTTATCTGTGACCGCTGACGTGCATCGGGTGCTGCCGTTCCAATGACCATTTCACGAAACACCTGCCTCGAATCCGCATTGATGATTTCCGTATCCAGTTTCTCTGCAATTCTGATAGCCAGACCGGTCTTCCCCGAAGCCGTCGGACCTGTTATGATGATGAGGAATTTATCCTGCACAGCTTTTGATATCATTTCTTTGCTCCATAATCCCCCCTGAAGATAAAGGGAACAAAAGGGGGTTTCACCCCTGACTTCTCTTTATAAGATTCAGTGCGGATCCTGCTCTGAACCATTCGATCTGGTTTTCATTATATGAATGACTGATTGGGATGTCTTCTGTCGTGCCGTCAGCATGATGAAGCCTGAGCATCAAATCCCCGGCCGGTGAAAAATGATGAAGGCCGATAATATCCAAAAGATCGTCCTCCCGGACCAGTTCATAGTCTTCTTTTCTTGTGAATGTCAAAGCCAGTACTCCCTGTTTTTTCAGGTTGGTTTCGTGGATCCTGGCAAACGAACGTACGATCACAGCTTTAACACCCAGGTAACGGGGTTCCATGGCTGCATGTTCACGTGAAGAACCTTCCCCGTAGTTTTCATCTCCTACCACAATGCTGCCTGTTGAATGTTCTTTATACATGCGGGCAGTTTTAGCCACACTTTCGTATTCTCCTGTAATATAATTCATTACTGCATTCGTTTTGCCGTTAAAAGCATTCACGGCACCCATGAGCAGGTTGTCTGAAATATTGTCAAGATGTCCCCTGTATTTGAGCCATGGACCTGCCATGGATATGTGGTCGGTTGTGCATTTCCCCTTTGCTTTGATCAGCAGGCGAAGTCCTGTCAGATCTTTTCCGTCCCATGCCTCAAAAGGTTCAAGCAGTTGAAGTCTCTGACTGTCAGGTTTTACAATAACATCAACCTTGCTCCCATCAGCAGCAGGCGACTGATATCCGAGTTCACGGACCTCAAATCCCTTTGCGGGCATTTCCTGTCCTTCCGGTTCATCCAGCATGATCCATTCCCCTGCTTCATTTAGAAGCTTATCCTTTATGGGATTGAAAAGCAGGGTTCCGGCAATTGAAAAAGCGGTCACGAGTTCCGGGGAAGCAACGAAAGCATGGGTATTGGGATTTCCGTCATTTCTCCCGGCAAAGTTCCTGTTAAACGAAGTCATGATGGAGTTTTTTTCCTGTTTCCCTGTTCCATTCCTGTCCCACTGACCGATACATGGTCCACAGGCATTGGCAAGCACTGTTCCTCCGATTTTTTTAAACGCATCCAGCAAGCCATCTCTTTCAGCGGTATAACGGACCTGCTCCGAACCCGGTGTAATGATGAATTCTGAACCCGTCTTCAGTTTTTTTTCAACTGCCTGCTGTGCAACGGATGCTGCACGTGTCAGGTCCTCGTATGAAGAATTCGTGCATGATCCGATTAAACCCACCTCAAGCTTGTCCGGCCAGTTGTTTTCCCTTATCCTGGCTGCAAACTGTGACAAAGGTATGGCCAGATCAGGAGTGAATGGACCGTTGATGTGAGGCTCCAGGGTTGAAAGGTTGATTTCAATGACCTGATCAAAATATTTTTCAGGTTGATCGTATATTTCCGGATCGGCTTTCAGATGCTCTCTGACATTGCCGGCAAGTTCAGTGACATCCGTCCTGCCGGTACCTTTAAGGTATGCTTCCATTTTATCATCATAGTGGAAAACGGAAGTCGTTGCTCCTATTTCAGCTCCCATATTGCAGATGGTTCCCTTACCCGTACATGAAATCGTCTCTGAACCTTCTCCAAAATATTCCAGGATACATCCGGTGCCGCCTTTGACCGTCAGGATACCGGCAACTTTCAGGATCACATCCTTGGCTGATGTCCAGCCGTTCAATTTTCCCGTCAGCCTCACCCCGATCAGTTTTGGGAATTTCAGTTCCCAGGGCATACCTGCCATTACATCACAGGCATCTGCACCCCCGACACCTATTGCGATCATACCCAGACCACCGGCATTTACCGTGTGTGAATCTGTTCCGATCATCATTCCTCCGGGAAAGGCATAATTTTCGAGAATTACCTGATGAATGATACCTGCACCCGGTTTCCAGAATCCAATCCCGTATTTGTTCGATACTGAAGCAAGAAAGTCGTAAACCTCCCGGTTGGTAACCTTTGCCTCTGCAAGATCCTTTGCAGCCCCTTCCCTGGCCTGAATGAGATGGTCGCAATGTACAGTTGACGGAACAGCCACCCGTTTTCTGCCTGCCTGCATAAACTGAAGCAGGGCCATCTGTGCAGTGGCATCCTGCATGGCTACCCTGTCAGGTCTGAAATTCACGTAATCTTTTCCCTTCTCATACATTTTTAAGAAAGCTCCTGGATCAATATGGGAATACAGGATTTTTTCAGTGAATGTCAATGGATGGTTTGCAATCTTTCTTGCTTCGTCAATCCGTTCGTCAAATGTCTGATATATCAGTTTTATCAGATTAATGTCAAAAGTCATAAGGATAAATTTTCTGCAAATTAATAAAATCTTTCCCGAACTTCATCAACACTCATTCAATGCTTTGGTTTTCAAAAATTTGAAACAGCTCTCCGGAACCTCTGATGCATATACAAACAGAAAGCCTGATTGATCAAGCCAAATAATGCAATATCTTTGCACCCTATATAATCACAAGCTGATGTTGCTCAAAATACACCCGGAAACCCCGGGTCAAAGACAGGTACAAAAAGCTGTTGAAGTATTAAGGAATGGAGGTACGCTGATCTTTCCTACAGACACCGTATACGGACTGGGTTGCGATGTCTGCAACCACAAAGCCGTGGAACGTGTTGCCGAAATTAAAGGTGTCAATCCGGCAAAATCGAATTTCTCCCTGATATGCAACAGCCTCAGTCAGCTTACCGATTATGCAAGACAAGTGAACAATCCCACTTTTAAACTGATGAAGCAATGTCTTCCGGGTCCATACACCTTCATTCTCAACGCAAACAACAATGTACCAAGACTTTTTCGCAACAAAAAGAAAACCGTCGGCATCCGGATTCCCGACAATAAAATTATCCTTGAAATCGTTCGTGAACTCGGTAATGCAGTACTGACTACCTCAATCCACGATGATGACAAGGTACTTGACTATATGACCGACCCGGAACTGATATACGACTTTTACAAATATCATGTGGATGCCGTCATTAACGGAGGTTTTGGCAACAACATTCCTTCCACGGTAATTGATTGCACGGGCGACGAACCCCTTATCGTTCGGCAGGGAATCGGTGAGATTACCGGTTAGAGCCGATTACAGATCCTTCCAATCTGTTGTTCACTGCGGAACGATAGTGTATGCTCCCTGTTCATTTATATCCCAGCAGTCAACACGGTATTCACTGCATGCACTTTTCCATTTCTCAGCATGATGGTATTTCACGGATGAGTCAATAATAAGACGTTCAAAATCAAAACTATTAAGAACTTTGCCCACATCAGGATACAGGTTGCCCGTTACCACGACAAGATCCACATCAAACCTGTTTTCGCTCACGGGAATACTGTTCACATCACTTTTCAGAAATACCATGCTTGTTCCGAAAAAATCCAGGAAAACATGATCCTGAAGAAAATTCTGCCTGATTGTCAATCCGGGAAAATCAAGTGAATCCGTCAGGAGCGGATCGTTAAAGTCCAGTATGCGCACCTGTTCCGAAACACCTCTTGCAATCCAGTAGTTGCGAAGGGAATATCTGATATTTGCAGGTGTAATAAGCGAATCGGGATCTGCGATCAGAAGATTCTTATGGCCGGAAATCAGATTAACCGACGATGTATTGTTCAGGTTGTTTATGATTGCCAGTTTTTGATGACTCTGCCTGCAATCATGCCTGATGCCAAACAGCAACACAACCGATAAAAGTAAGAATCCTGCAAACAAAAGTGTTTTTATCCTGGCTGATAAGAATATCCCGAAACAGAAAACGCATAACAGCAGCAGGATCGCTTGCCCTGCACTGAGGAAAAGATTATCCATCAGGGCATTCGGGACTGCCTCCATAAAAGATACACCATGCAACAAACATTTGACGGCATAAACCAGCAATTGACCTGTGATCCGGCTAAGTGGGTCAATAAAAGAGAGCAATAAATAAGCTGCGGCCAGATAAATAATGACCGCCACCAGAGGAACGGCAAAAAGGTTGGCAAGCCAGAACAACAGCGGAAACTGATGAAAATAATACAGGGTCAGGGGAAAGGTTGCGAGCTGTGCAGCACAGGAAATGGCCAAGAGTTTCCAGACTTTATCTGTAAGGCGGTTCTTCCATCTGACGGTTCTGTATAAAACAGGATAAAACAGTACGATCCCCGCAACTGCCAGAAATGTCAACTGGAAACTCACATCTCCAGCAAGTCCGGGTGTCAGGATCAGCATAAAAAAAGCTGTAGCAAAAAGAATGTTGTACGTATTGACTTTTTCCCCGAGGCAGCTTCCTGTGATTACAAGACTCAGCATAAAAGTTGCCCGGGAGACGGAAGCCGACAATCCCGTGATGATTGCAAATCCCCAGAGTGTCAAAACTATGAGGATCGACCTGATGATCCTGCCTCCAGTTGATCCATTGAGTAACCCAAACAGATATCCCAGAAGCATTGCGATCAAACCGGTATGAAAACCTGACAATGCCATTACATGCATGACGCCTGCCTTTGAAAAGGCATTTTTTGTCTGTGCGTCGAGCTCATGTCTGTAACCAAGCGTCAATGCGGAAAGAACATTAAATTCATTCGGATTCAGCTGCAATTTCCGGTAACGATCCAGCAACCTTCCACGAAAACTTTCAGCCAATGTCCGGATGTCTTTTGAAGGTTTCTCAGTAGTCCTGTACCAGTTTCCTGCAGCAATGTAGGATTGCACAAATATCCTGCGGTTTGCAAGGTATCTTCTGTAATCGAATTCACCGGGATTGCCGGGGGCAGGAATCCTTTCGAACCGGGTCCTTATGCATACCTGTTCCCCCGGCATCATAATTTCAGACAAAGAATCCCTTTCAAGGTACAATATTGCCCTGAAAACATTCTTTTTCAACCTGTGATGCTCAATTTCACCTGCAATCCTTACCTGAATCTGAACACTTTTGCTTTTGATCTCAGGTATTTCAATGATCCTGGAAAGAAAGACACCTTCCCCGGAAACAAGAGTTTTTACCTTGCTCTCCGCAAGGTTTTCCAGTTCGTTATGCGTCAATCCGGTGACAAACAAAACAAACGATATGAGAAACCCGAAAATCCAGTTCCGGTAAAGGTGTTTATAGACTTTCAGGGTAAATATGGCCGACAGGGTCACTCCAACAGCGATTGCTGACAAAGCAACCATTATCCATCCTGAAACTTCACAATGGCAGGCAAAGACCAGTCCGGCAGCATAAAAGAAAAACAGCCTGGAAAACGGATTCTTTCTGAAGAATTTCAACAGCATTCCTGAACATGATTACCATAACGGCATAACAACCCCCTGAAATATAAACTATTTTTTTATCATTTGAATGCAACATTCAAATGATCGGTATTTTTTTCAAGCCAACCGGCCGATAAAAGGAGTTTTAATGATTATAATTCATAAATTTGCAGCAATCATTAGTGTTATTCAATATTAAAAGAATCTAAAATGGCTGATCTAAGGACAAAGTATCTCGGACTTGAACTGAAAAACCCTGTAATTCTGGGTGCATCCAATCTGGTGACAAAAATTGAAAATATAAAAAGAGCTGAAGATGCCGGGGTAGCGGCCATCGTATACAAATCCCTTTTTGAAGAGCAGATTCAGCTTGAAGCAGCACAGCTTGATGACGAGCTGGAAGAATATAACGAGCGGCACGCTGAAATGGTTAAACTTTTCCCCACCATTCAGCATGCCGGTCCTGAAGAACATCTGGAAAACCTGCGGAAAGTAAAGAAAAGCGTTGAGATTCCGGTTATTGCCAGTTTAAATGCGGTCTTCAAGGAAACCTGGGTTGAATATGCCCAAATGATTGAACAAACCGGTGTCGATGCATTTGAATTGAATTTCTTTTATGTTCCGCGTGACAAAGAAACCGACGGAGAGAGCATCAACAATCAGCAGATTGAAATCGTAAAAGAAGTGATACAGAACGTTAAGCTTCCCGTCAGCATAAAACTTAGTCCCTTTTATGCAAATCCTTTGAATGTTATCAACCGCTTCGATCAACTGGGAGTCAGAGGCTTTGTGCTTTTCAACAGACTTTTCCAGCCTGACATTAATATTGAGCAGGAAGCACATTTCACACCGCTGAATGCAAGCCACCAGGAAGATAACAAGCTCAGCCTTCGTTTTGCCGGATTGCTTTACGGATCGGTGAAAGGGTCTATCTGCAGCAATACAGGCATACATACCGGAGAAGACGTGGTCAAGATGATCCTTGCCGGGGCTGATTGTGTTCAGGTTGTCAGCACAGTATACAAGAATAAGATCGAATACATTTCAAAGATCCTGGAAGACATACAGATGTGGATGAAGGCGAAAAACTATTCAAAGCTGGATGATTTCAGGGGAAAGCTTTCGAACAAGAATATCAATGATCCGTTCGTTTACAAACGTGCCCAGTATATTGACCTGTTACTGAAGTCAGACCAGATCTTCAGAAAATATCCCGCGGTATAAAAACATCCTGTTGCAGAAAACTGAAAAGGCTGTCTCAATTGTAAGGCAGCCTTTATTCATTTCTATCTCCTGTTCAATCATTATATCTTCTTATGAATCTTTATATTTCCTTTTCAATCAGATATACATTACGATCCGCTGATGAGCGGGATATCAGCTCACCGAGAAATCCCGCCAGGAAAAGCTGTGTTCCGATAATCATGGCTGTAAGTGCAATGTAAAAATAGGGACTCTGGGTAACAAGCCTGACTGTAATATGATTGGCAACGGCAATGAGTTTGCTTATTCCAAGGTATGCCGCCATTGCAAAACCAACGATGAACATCAGTGTTCCCAGGGTGCCGAATACATGCATGGGTCTTTTATCGAATCTTGAAATAAAGGAAATGGTCATCAGATCAAGATAACCTTTGATAAACCTACCAAAACCGTATTTACTCTTACCATATTTACGCTTCTGATGCACCACGGCCTTTTCTCCGATCTGCCGGAAACCTGCCCGTTCGGCTATTATGGGTATATAGCGGTGCATCTCACCATAGATCTCAATCGATCTGGCCACATCTCCCCGGTAAGCTTTCAGTCCACAGTTGAAATCATGGATCTTAATTCCGGTGAACATCCGGGCCGTCCAGTTAAAAAGCCTGCTTGGGATTTTCTTTGTGATCAGACTGTCATGCCGCTTCTTCTTCCATCCTGATATCAGGTCATAGTTTTTTTCCAGGATCATCCTGTAAAGCTCAGGAATTTCTTCCGGACTATCCTGGAGGTCGGCATCCATGCTAATCACGACTTCTCCCCGGGAAGCCTGAAAACCGCAGTGCAATGCGGCAGATTTGCCGTAATTGCGGCGAAACTTGATGCCCCTGACGGATGTATTCTTTTCGGCAAGATTCTCAATAACGTTCCATGATCCGTCCGCACTGCCATCATCGATCATAATCACCTCATAGATTATCCGGTTTTTTGAAAGCACACGGTCGATCCATTCCGCCAGTTCGGGTACAGACTCAACCTCGTTGTACAAAGGAACGACTATGGATAATAGCGGTACGGTCATCTCAGGTTTTTTTGTATCAACCTTGGTCATCTCATGTGATGCTTTATTCTTCCTGGTTGCCCTTTCCGAAAGGAAGCGGGTCTTTTTTCAAAAAGGCAGCCGCAATCAGTGACACAATTGCGCCGAAAGCTGCATAGCCCAAAATCCCCGAAAAAAAAGTCCTTAAAGGTGAATAGTTTTCCTGCTGCTTCTCGAGCCGGTCCATAGCTATATCTATTTGATTGTCAGGAAGACCCATATCACTGTAAAAATCATAAGCCCAGTTCGTCATGCTCTCATATACCCGATCCACATAACCAGGATCAATGATTGTGTTGAATATCAGAGCATAAAAATTGTTCAGAACAGCAGCAAACACGACAATTAACAGTCCTGTCAGGAAGGCATTCCCGAACGATATCGTTCCGCCGAGGACCTTGTTGCGATAGGATCGGATACCGTAGATTACAAAAACGATGACGATTCCATAATTTACTATGGCAATCATTATGATCCTGTTCATGTTGTCTGGCATAAAATTCACGATGTACAGGAACAGGGAGAAGATGATCAGAATGATGCCCAGGACGGCACCGTTAGTCATGGCATACTGCAGAACCTGTTGTCTCTTTTCCATGATTTTAGTTCATTGTATGGTTAAACAAATATAAGCCTTAACCCCCGTAATTCACAAATTAAATTATTAACGTGACTAAAATATGCGATGATCACAGATCGTTCAAATTCACAATTGAGGCAGGCATTCGTTTCCCCAAGTGAAAAAAAGTTCTTAGTTTTGCAAAGCCGGGTAAGTCTCATACGGCCAGCTCCTGCTGAACCCCCCCAGATCCGGAAGGAAGCAAGGGTAGGCGGTTGTAGCGGCGCGATAT
>JAFGPB010000004.1 GCA_016926205.1 Bacteroidales bacterium | reverse complement strand
GTTCCGGAACTGGCAAAGGGAATGGCAAAGGGACTTCGTGAATTCAGGAAAGCCACGGATGATATCAAACGTGAGATCGACAACAGCACCACAGAGATCAGGAGGGAAATAGACAACAGCTCCAGAAGTTTTAGGAGAGATATAACGGAAATAGACAGGAATCTTAAGAAGGATGCATCGGAAATAAACAGAAACCTCAAGAAGAACCTGACAGATGCGAATCAGAACCTGAAAAAGGATGCGGAGGAAATAACCAAGGATCTGAAAAAAGACGCTGCAGAAATAGATAAAAATCTGAAAAAAGACGCTGCAGAAATAGATAAAAATCTGAAGAAAAACGCGGAAGAAATAAGCAAGAACATCAAATCAGATTAACCTTAAGTTACGGGATGCCGGTCCCGGATTCATAGCGAAATGACCATAGTCGAAACCCGCAACATCCATAAATCATTTGGATCACTCGAAGTTCTGAAAGGTATTGACGTTGAAATCAAAAAAGGTGAGATCGTGACCATTGTCGGTGCCAGTGGTGCCGGAAAGACCACTTTTCTGCAGATCACCGGTACCTTACTGAAACCGGATGCCGGTATGGTATCGATCAACGGCTTTGAGATGAACCACCTTCATGAGAAAGAGCTGGCAAAATTCAGGAACCGGCACATCGGTTTTATTTTTCAGTTTCACCATCTCCTGCCCGAATTCACAGCTGTGGAAAATGTCTGTATTCCGGCATTCATCGCAAATGTTCCCAAAAGCGGAGCGGTAAAACGGGCAAAGGAAATTCTGGATTTTCTTGGACTGGGGGAACGACTGGACCACAAACCCGGAGAACTTTCGGGAGGTGAGCAGCAGCGCGTCGCAGTCGCAAGGGCACTGATCAATAATCCTGATGTGTTACTGGCAGATGAACCATCGGGTAATCTCGATTCAAAGAACAAAAGGGAACTGCACGAGCTCTTTTTTGATCTGCGGCGGGAGTATAACCAGACCTTTATCATTGTGACCCATGACAAGGATCTTGCGGGCATGTCGGACCGCACCATTACCATGCATGACGGGAAACTGGTAAACTAACGAAGCAACAAAGGTCAATGTATCATTCTGTTTCTTATAAAACAAACCAGGTTTTCTTACAACGTTACTTAAATGCACATCAAGCGGACAGGAAAGAATGGACTGCGATAAATTCTTCCAGATACCAAAATCCACACCCTAGGAGTCTTTCCGAATCATCCATCTGAGGTATATGTTCCTGCGTATTATAAAGGTAGCAGAATATTCATATACCCCAGCCTGTTACAACTTTTAGAAATAATTACTACCAATCAGTTACAATACTTTCAAATAATTACCACCAATCTGTTACAATATTTTCAAATAATTACCACCAATCAGTTACAATACTTTTAAATAATTACCCCCGATTTGTTACAATTATGATTATTAATTCTTCTCAAACCAACAATATTATAACTTGCAATATTGGCAGAGCCTGGGAGGTATGTAATCAAAAACGTTATCCTTTACTCTTTTGCAGAAAAAATAAAACACATCCTTGACTTTACTACGTATATTGTATATTTTTACCATGACTTTACTACATATATTGTATATTTTTACCATGACTTTACTACATATATTGTATATTTTTACCATGACTTTGTTACGAATATATACAGGACATTATGATCTTTAAAAGAATAATTGAAAAGAATCTCGAGGTCTGGAAAAACAATCCAGATCGTAAACCATTAATAATCAGGGGAGCCAGGCAAGTGGGAAAAACAACTCTTATAAAAGAGTTCGCAAAGTCCTATAAGTACAGCGTTATGTTAAATCTCGAAAAAACAACAGATGCTTCCTTTTTCAACAATAATATGGATGCTAAATCCATATTGGAATCACTTTTCCTTGCACAAAACATTTCCATTGCTTCAGCAGGTGAAACACTTTTGTTTCTTGACGAAATACAGGAATCACCGGCAGCTATACAGATGCTGAGATATTTTTATGAAGATTTTCCTGATCTGAATGTAATTGCAGCCGGGTCACTCCTGGAGTTTGCCATGAGAAAAGTTAAAAGTTTCCCTGTTGGAAGAGTTGAATATTTATACCTGCATCCCCTGAATTTCATTGAATATCTGAAAGCTATTGACCATCAGGCGGCACTGCAGCAAATTGAAAAAATTCCAGTGGAACCTTTTGCTCATTCTGTTTTGTTGGATATATTCAACAGATATGCAATAATTGGCGGCATGCCTGAGGTAATTGCCAATTTCATACAAAAGGACAGCCTCACTGAACTCCCACAAGTCTATGAAAGTATCTGGGACACCTACAGGAATGATGTTGAAAAATATGCTGCAAATGAAACTGACCGCAGGATTATTAAACATATTATCTCCACAGCCCACCTATATATAGACCAACGTATTAAATTTCAGGGTTTTGGTCAGTCCAATTACAGGTCAAGGGAGGTAGGGGAAGCATTTAGGAATTTAGACGATGCAAAGGTTATCAGGCTGATTTACCCTACAACGGATATTGAAGTCCCTGTGAAACCGGACCTGAGAAAGTCGCCCCGCTTGCAGTTCCTGGATACCGGATTGTTAAATAATGAACTGGAAATTCAGGCAGAAATGCTGATCTTAAAAGATCTGAGCAAATATTACAAGAAAGCGATTATCCCTCATTTGGTTATGCAGGAGGTGATTTCATTGAATACCCTCAGTGACAAAAAACCGCATTTCTGGGTTCGCGAGAAAAAACAATCTTCGTCAGAAGTAGATATGGCATTTCCTTATAAAGATATTGTCATTCCCATCGAAATAAAATCAGGCAGTGATGGAGCTTTAAAGTCGTTGCATCAGTTCGTTGAACGTTGCAACCATCACTTTGCCGTACGGATATATGCCGGAAAATTTGAGATTGTAGAGACAAAAACTCCCGGAGGCAAGCCTTATCTGCTGATGAATATGCCTTATTATCTTGGCACCAAAATATCTGAATACCTGGCATATTTTACAGAGAATTACAGGACAGCAATAAAACCTTAGTCTGGAACATTCAAAATCAGGGGCATGAAGTTGAAAAAAGCCGGGTTGAAAGCATTCCTCGATGAAAAGGTTGAATTGTACAATAACACCTCATTCATTGAGACTGATCCCATAAGTATTCCTCACCGGTTCAGTCAGAAGGAGGATATTGAGATATCCGGTTTCCTTGCAGCTACCATCGCCTGGGGTAACCGTGTATCGATACTGCGCAGCGCGGACCGGATGATGAGCATCATGGGTAATACGCCGTACGACTTTGTAATTAACCACCGTGACAGTGACCTCAAAGGTATAGAGGGTTGCATGCACCGCACCTTCAATGCAGAGGATTTTATCTATTTCATTGAGGCACTTAAGTATATCTACCTCGAGAAAGGAGGGATGGAGACAATCTTCGCATGTTACCGTACTGACGACTCACTGCAGCCGGCCATTCATGAGTTCGGGAAAATCTTCTTCGGATTGCCCCATAATGCCCGCACCAGGCGGCATCTGTCAGATCCCCGAAAGGGATCGGCGGCGAAAAGGCTGAATATGTTCCTGCGGTGGATGGTACGACACGACAGAAAGGGGGTGGATTTCGGATTGTGGAGGAACATCGGCATGAACCGGCTGAAAATACCACTTGACGTACACACCGGTAAGGTCGCACGCCAGCTGGGATTGCTGAAGCGGAAACAGAATGACTGGCAGGCAGTATGTGAACTGACGGACAGGCTTCGGACATTTGATCCGGATGACCCTGTGAAATATGATTATGCCCTGTTCGGACTGGGTGTTTTTGAAAAGCCTGTCAAAGTCAATCCTGCATGATGCGACAGGTAAAAAGTATTTATTTATGGCACACCCACACCCACACCCACACCCACACCCACACTCACACCCAGTAGGGGAGTCAGCAAAAACCCGGAGGAATTTGAAATCAATGTCTAATAAATATTTCAGGTTTAAGCAATTCATTGTTTATCATGACAGATGCGCCATGAAAGTGGGGACTGACGGGATTTTGCTGGGTGCATGGACGAATGTCGCCGGTATGCAACGAATACTGGATGTGGGTACGGGGACCGGACTTATTGCCCTGATGCTTGCTCAGCGCTCAGATGCAATAATTGACGCTGTTGAGATTGATCAGGAGGCTGCCTGGCAGGCAGAGCAGAATGTGGCAGCCAGTCCATGGAGTCACAGGATGAGAGTTCATCCTGTGCCGTTTCAGGAATTCAGCCTGCAAAATGCAGGCACTTATGACCTGATTGTGTCCAATCCTCCCTACTTTCAACATGCAATGAAGCCTGCATCTGAATCCCGCATCACAGCCCGGCATGACATAAAACTCAGTTACAGGGACCTGATCAGGCACGCCGGAAAACTCCTGACTCCTTACGGAAAAATCAGTGTGATCATTCCGTATGACCTGTCCGTGACTTTTACCAAACAGGCCTGGTTTAGCCGATTGTATCCGTCCCGTATCCTGAACGTCCGTTCCACTTCTTCAAAACCTTTTACGCGGGTCATCATGGAATTGTCTGGACAAAAAAACCACAGGCCGGTAATTTCTGATCTGACCCTTATGCAGGAGGATTCCGGAACCTATACTGAAGAATATAAAAAACTTACGACTGATTTTTATTTATGATATGGATCTTCTTTCCTTCAGCAGCCAGTGCCTGACCGGGATCAGGATCAAAACCCACATGATCTGGGAAATGATGAAGTAAACGTTCATCTTACCTGCAAAAAAAAGTGTTGTGATGGTTACACCCAGGCCAATGTTGTTGGCACCGGAGCTGATGGCCAGTGTCCTTCGTATACTGTGATCTTCCCTTGGCGGAAACAGGTAACCCAGGGCATACATCAGGGCATACATGAACAGGGAAGCAATGGCATAGATTCCGATCAATCCGGGATTTTCCAGTATTGTGATCTTGTTTTTTGCGGTCACCGTAACTCCAAGGACACAAAGACTGATCAGCGTGATCAGTGAGTTGTACCGGTGCATCATGGAGCTAACCGGTTTTATTCTCCTCAGGGGCAGGTGAAGGAGAAAAGGTATGACAATGGTCCACAACAGGGTAAGGAACAAATTGCCTGCCGGAACGTCTGCTTTGGCTCCCATGAGCAGCCTCAGGATAAGAGGGATGGTGATGATCGACAGGAAACTGGTAAACAACAGGATTTTCAGGGACAGATCGGCTTTCCCTCCGAAAAGTACCGAAAAGGCAGGTGAAGATACAGCGGAGGGCAGGAGCAGCATCAGCAGTACGATGGATGCTGATATACTGTTAAACGGATTAATCACAAGGAAGAAAACAACAGGCAATACAACAAAACGGGCGATCATAAACAGCAGGGAAATTTTAAAATCCGTCATGAGTGACTTCAACGACAAGTTGATCTGAAAAAAGGAAGAAAAAATGATCATTGCAAGGGAGATAATCACAACTATTGCGGTGTGGTCTCCCAATGACGGTATGAACATTCCGGACAGGCATGCTCCCAGCAATATCAAGCTGAAAAAACGGTTGATCTGCTTCATCATCAAAGACAAATATATATATTTGAGGTCATTTTAAACAGGAAAACAATTCAATTGCCATGAACATGACCCGGCAAAAAAGGGGGACCTGGGGTTCAAAATTCGGATTCATTCTGGCAGCTGCAGGATCAGCGATCGGACTGGGCAACATTTGGAGGTTCCCTTACATTACCGGTGAAAATGGCGGTGCCGCATTTGTCATTCTGTACTTGTTTTTTGTGGTTGCCATTGGATTGCCCGTTTTGATCGCGGAACTTACCGTCGGCAGAAAAACCCGGAAAAATCCTGTCGGTGCTTTCAAATCACTGGCTCCAAAAAGCTTGTGGAAATTTGTGGGGGCACTGGGTGTTTTTACGGGGATAGCCACATTATCGTTTTATGGGGTTGTAGCAGGCTGGGCTCTTGGGTATTTCTTTAAAACCCTGCTGGGTGATTTTAGCCAGGCCATCACCGGTGCACAGTCGGAAACCATTTTTTCGCAGTTTTCATCCAATCCCTTGTTTGCAATCGGATTGTTCTTCCTGTTCATCCTGTTGACTGCCTTCATTGTTAAGGGAGGCGTGTCTGCCGGCATTGAAAGATGGTCGAAGATTCTCATGCCTGTATTGTTTGTGTTGCTGATCGTACTGGCCATTTATTCGTTGAGCCTGGAAGGAGCGGGCAGGGGACTGGAATTCTATTTCAAACCCGATTTTTCAAAAATCACGGCAACGACTTTTGCGATGGCACTCGGACAGGCCATGTTCTCGCTGGGGCTGGGGATTGGTATTATGATCACGTATGCCAGCTATCTTTCCAAAAATGACAATCTTGTAGCTTCTGCGGGCATCATCTGTCTTTTCGACACGGTCATCGCAATCATCGCGGGATTGATCATTTTTCCCGCCCTGTTTGCCGTGAACATCGATCCTGCAGGCGGACCCGGACTGGTTTTTGTTGTCCTGCCCTCGATCTTTGCAAGGATGCCCATGGGCATTTTATTTGGTGCAGGGATATTTTTGCTGATTTCACTGGCTGCCTTAACCTCGACCATATCCATTCTTGAACTGCCGGTTTCATATTTTATCGACGACCGGAAATGGCCGCGCAAAAAAGCCACCTGGGTGATCAGTCTGGTTGCCTTTATCATGGGGATACCATCGGCCCTTTCCATGGGTGCTTCTGATTATCTTTCCGATATTCCTTTTTTCGGGATGGGCTTTCTGGACATGATGAGCATTGTTTTCGCCAATTATGCACTGACCATCGGAGCCTTTTTCATTTCAGTCTTTGTAGGTTACAAATGGGGCATCAAAGCTGCCGTGAAAGAAATTGAGCTGAGTGGAAAGAAATTCAGTCTCAGGTCAGTCTGGGCTTTCCTCATCCGTTTCATATGCCCGGTTGCTATTGCAGTCATTCTGGGTTACATCATGATCACCGGCAATTATCTGAATTAGATTGAAGTTTAAACAATGAGTGCAAATTCAGATTGAGCAGTTATTCTGCTATCAAGGTAAGTGTCCCTTCCCAGGTGTGGTGGTTCAGATCATCCTCCGAACTTTCATAACAACCGGTCATACCTCCACCGGTTGCTTCTTCAAAACGATCGGTTCCTCCGATAAATTCAAAAGGATCTTTCCATTTATTTGTAACACAGGGAGGAGATGAGTTTGATCTGTTGGTTACATTAGTTGAATTTTATCAGATGAAACATTACCCGATTGCACCACCTGATCCGGTTGATGCAATAAAATCTCGGATGGAACAAATGGGAATGACTAAAGCAGATAGGGTTCAATATCTTGGTAGCCAAAGCAGGGTAAGCGAAATTCTTAATAGAAAAAGAGGTCTGACGTCAGGAATGATAAAGGATTTGTACAAGGGATTAAAAATTCCTGCGGAAATCTTATTGACTTGATTGGTCTAATAATACAACATATTGCTACTGCGTATTCATTATATCAACATTATTTTTTTCTTAACCGCAGTGCATTGCTGATCACGGAAACTGAGCTGAAACTCATGGCCGCAGCAGCGATGACCGGACTCAGCAACAGGCCGAAGACCGGGTAAAGCACACCTGCAGCGATTGGAACTCCGATGGTATTGTACACAAAGGCAAAGAAAAGGTTCTGCTTAATGTTTTTCATAACACTGCGACTCAGATCCTTTGCGCGGGCAATCCCGTTCAGGTCTCCCTTTACAAGAGTGATTTCGGCACTCTGCATGGCAATATCGGTACCTGTTCCCATGGCTATGCCGATATCTGCCTGTGCAAGCGCAGGGGCATCGTTGATACCGTCTCCGGCCATGGCGACTACGTGACCTGCTTCCTGAAGCTCTTTGACTTTGTTGTATTTGTCATCCGGGAGACAATTTGCAGTAAAGTTGTCCAGATGCAGTTCCTCAGCAACAGCGCGGGCTGTAAATTCATTGTCACCTGTGAGCATATGAATTTTAACACCCATGTTATGAAGTGATTTGATGGCTTCAACGGAAGTTTTTTTAATGGTATCGGCAACACTTACAATCCCTTCGGCATTGTTTTCGATGATCAGGTACATAACCGTCTGACCTGCCGATTGCCATTCTTTTACAATTTCCTGTTCCCTCTCTCCAAGTGATGCATTGAAATCTTCCATCAGCCTGTGGTTACCCAGTCCCATTTTCCGGTCGTCATACAAAGCTTTGACGCCTTTGCCGGTTACCGATTCGAATTTTTCAACTTCTGCCAGGTCGATGTTTTTTGCTTTTGCTCCTTTTACAATGGCTTCGGCAATGGGATGTTCACTGTTGGCATCGATGGAAGCTGCCAATCGGAGCACTTCATCATCACTTAAGTTTCCGAAAGTTCTGTAATTTTTAAGAGCCGGTTTGCCTTCGGTGATGGTCCCCGTTTTATCGATGATTAGCGAGTCCACCTTGTTCATTTCTTCAATGGCCCGGGCATCTTTCACCAGAACGCCAGATTGCGCTCCGCGCCCCGTGCCGACCATAACGGATATGGGTGTTGCCAGTCCCAAGGCACAGGGACAGGCGATAATCAGGACCGAAACCGCATTGATAAAAGCGTAAACATAGGCCGGTTCAGGGCCCCATATGGCCCAGATGACGAAAGTAATGACAGATATTGCAATCACGATTTGCACGAAATATTTTGCCACAATGTCTGCAAGCCTTTGAATGGGAGCTCTTGTTCGGCTTGCCTCGTTTACCATTTCGATGATCCGGGAAAGCAATGTGTCGGAGCCCACTTTTTCGGCTTTCATTTTGAAAGTGGTTTTTCCGTTGATGGTTCCTCCTGTGACCGGATCATTCATAGATTTATCGACGGGAATGGATTCACCGGTGATCATGCTTTCATCGATTACGGCCGCACCTTCCGTTATGATCCCGTCAACCGGGACCTTCTCACCGGGCTTGACCCTGAGTATATCGCCAACCTGAATTTCTTCAAGGGCTACCTCTTCTTCATGACCGTTGCGGATTACCCTTGCCATAGGCGGTGCCAGTCCCAACAGTGATTTAATTGCCGAACTCGTCTTGGTGTGCGCCCGCAGCTCCATTACCTGTCCCAGCAACACCAGCGTAAGGATAACCGCTGCCGCTTCAAAATAAAGATGAACATTTCCCTGTGCATCTTTGAACTGTGAGGGAAAAATCCCGGGGAGCAACAGTCCCGCAACGCTGAAAAGATATGCCGTACCCACCCCTATGGATATTAATGTCCACATGTTGGGAGACCGGCGGCGGATGGAACTCCATCCGCGCTTAAAGAAATCCCATCCTGCATAAAAGACAACCGGTGCAGCCAGAATAAACTGTGCCCAGTTCCAGATTTTCCTGGAAGCGATGTTTTCAAGGTGGATGAAAGGGATCATATCCGACATGGCGATGAAAAATACCGGAATGCTAAAGACCAGCGCGATCCGGAACTTCTTTGCCATTTTCCGCCAGGCTTTCTCTTCTTCACTGATTTCATGTCCTTTTTCAGGGACCAGGTTCATGCCGCATTTCGGACAGGTACCCGGTTTGTTTTGTTTCACTTCAGGATGCATGGGACATGTGTATAGGGTCTTTGATCCGGACTTGCTTTCTTCTTTTTTCAGATGCATGCCGCAAACCGGACAGGTCCCCGGCTGATCATAGGCTTTATCACCTTCGCAGTGCATCGGGCAATAATATTTATCCCCTTTGACATGTCCAGCATCTTGATCCTGGTGAGGGTCATGTTTTTTTTTGCTGTGGTTATCCGATTTATGCCCCATTTTTGCTCTCTCAGATTGAACCGGGACGAGTGACATGTTGCATACCGGACACCTTCCGGGTTGCGGGTAAGTCCTGTACCCTTCGCAATGCATGGGACATATGTATTCTGGTTTATTTGCGCTGTTATGAGATGTCCCGCTTTTTTTCTTCATATTCTTCTTATTAAAATTCAAGTATTTCCCTGGTTTCACCGCATGTCAGCATGGCATTACCGAAATAAGGATTCCTGATCTCTTTGATCTCGCTCAGCCAGTAAGCACCGGTATTGTCAAAGGCCATGGGGCAATACTGGTAATATGCTGTCATGCCTTCCAGTCCATAGTCCTTTATACACTGATAGAACACCTGGTTAAAAGCAGCGAAAGCCTCACGTTGCAATCGAATTTCCCTGTTTTGTTCCATTATGGCAAGATTTTTATTCATTTCCGCCAGCTGATCCATCCAAATCATATGGGTTTCTCCTTCCAGAAGGTTCATATCCATGCCATCCAGTGCACTACTGACATTTTCAGCAGTTGCTGTCACTTCATCAGGATCTGAATTCACAAAGGCATTTTTCATCTTTAAATACACTTTATACACTTCGGTCAGCTGTTCGGTAAACTGTGGATCAATATCGTTTTCTGCAACTGTTTTATCCAACTCAATAGCTTCACTGGAATGAACCGGTTGGGTTGACAATACCCGTTCGCTTTCAACACTTTGACTCTGTTGGCCTACAAAGGATGCTGTGCCGCCCGTGTACATAACCTCAGGGATTCGGCTTGATGAAGGATTCATCATGCTGGACCTGCCGGCAAGCTGAGCCGAAGCATCAATTTTGAATACCCCGTTGACGGCTATTTCCTGTCCCTCCTGCAGACCCTCCTTTACGACATAAAACTCACCGGCGGAGGGTCCGAGAATGATTTCCTGGTACCGGAACGTTGGCTGTTCCCGTTCAGGTTCTTTAACGTATACCACAGCCCGCTTTCCGGTCCACAATACCGCAGTTTTCGGTATCATCAGGTCCTGCCGGTTTCCTGCGATGGCTGACTTTACGATACCGTTGACGAACATTTCCGGTTTCAATGTCAGCAGGGGATTCCTGACTTCAACCCTGACCTGTGCGATCCGGGTCTGTGGATCCATGAGCGGATTGATGAAGCCGACTGAGCCACTGTAACTTTTTCCAGGAAGCGACTGAACGGTAAAATCAACCTCATCTCCCGGGCTGATCCAGGGCAGGTCGCTCTCATATGCTTCGAACATAACCCAGACGCGTGTCAGGTCTATAACCTGGAACAAAGAGCCACCTTCATGAATATAATCACCCAGTGCCACGTGGCGTTTTGTAACGGTTCCTGATATGGGTGAAAGTACGTCGAAATACAGCTGTACTGCTCCTTCCTTTTCAATATGACCGATCTGCTCATCGGTAAGATCCCAGAGTTTCAATTTATTCCGGACAGCCTGATAAAGTTCGGGATTGTTTTGCATATATTCCCGTGCTTCCAGCAGTTCTTTCTGAGCTGCGATCAGGGCAGGGGAATAGACTGTCGCAAGCTTTTGGCCCTTGCGTACATTCTGTCCGGTAAAATTTACATAAAGTTTTTCTATTCGTCCGCTATAACGGGCTGTCAGCTCGGCAATGTTGCGTTCATCCGGTTCGATTTTACCCAGCAGATAAATTTCTTTGCCCGGCAAAGCTTTATGTACGGTCATGGTTTGAATGTCCGCAATTTTAATTGCAGTTTCCGTCATCTGGATTTCATCGGGGAATCCATCCGGTTCATCAGTTAAAAACTCCGTAAGCGGTATCAGATCCATCCCGCATATCGGACATTGACCGGGTTCATCCATTCTTACTTGCGGATGCATGGAACAGGTCCATATCATTTCATCCACGTGTTCATGATCTTCGGTAATCGTTGTCTCGAAATTTCCGGTCTTTGAACCGTGAAAAAACATCCAGCCGAAGAAAATTCCTGCGGCGAGGGTTATCCCGATCACCTTCAAATCGCGTTTGCTGAATTTTATTTTTGTTTTCATAGCACTCATATTAATTTGTTTTATTTTCCCATTAAATAATAGATAAATGCCATTGCGGCATTCTTATCGGTATGTGCTTTTTCAAGCTCCAGCCCGTAGCTCAGGAGTTGCCGTTCCATGCGCAGCAGTTCTTCAAAATTTTGTACGTCGGTTTCATAGGCAGTGTGCAGAAGTTCCAGCGCCTGCCGGGCCCTTTTCGTTTGATTATTGAACAAAATGATGCGCCTGTCGGCATCCCTGTAGTCCTTGTATGCTTTTTCGAATGTGGTTTCAAGAAGGTTGATCCTTTCCAGTTTCCCGGTCTGTGCCGATTCCTGCATCAAAACCGCTTCTTTGGCCATCGAGGTATATTTTTTCCGGTATAGTGGAATGGAAATGCCCACCATGGGAAAAACAACCGCATCTCTGCCGGATTCGGAAAGTCCATTCATTGTATTTTCACCTTTGTCCACCACCATATAATCAATTCCCAGTGAGAGGACCGGTTTCCCTGCTTTTGCAGCAGCAATTTCCTGCATCTCATAGGATGCTTCCATGAATTCCATCTGCAGAACCTGGTGGTTTCCGTTGCGTATGCTGTCCAGCAGCGCTTTGCGACTGAGAACAATATCAACATTCATAAGTGAGTCAGGAATGTGAACGGAACGCCGGTCATCTACATTCAGAAAATTGTTGAAGCCGGTTTGCATGACGGAATAGTTATCCCTCAGCAAGGCAAGCCGGTTCTCCAGTTCGGCAATCTCTATCTCGGCCCGCAATACGTCAACGGCGGAAGCAAGACCCGCTTCCAACTTTGTCAGGGCAATTCTTCGGAAAGTATTCAGGATGGTGATGTTCTCAATGATTATATCGATGGCTTTCCGGGTGAAATACAGGTTATACCAGGTGGATTTTACGTCATAGAACAGGCGCGATTTCGCTTCCTGAAATACTTCATATTTCGATCGGGCCATTTCCGTTGCAGCATCTTCTTTTACACCTGGAGTGCCGAACCAGGGAAACATCTGCATGACCGATATGCGGAACTTCTGCGGCCCCAGTCTGGTTTCGACAGGCTGGATGAAATAACCGAAAGTAACCTGGGGATCAGGTAACGCACCTGCCTGTGGGACTCTTTCCAGTGCTGCCATGTATTCACTGAATCTACTTTTCAATCCGGGATTGTTATCTGCAGCTTCTGCCAGGTATTCATTGGGAATATTCTGCGCATGGACTGCAAAGCCACAAAGCAGTATCACGATGGCAAACACATTTTTTATTTCTATATATCTGTTCATTGCCGCTGGTTTTGGTTGTTGTGCTTAGTTATTTTCCGCTCCTGCCACATGCTGTACAGCACCGGAACCACGAAAATGGTCATGACCTGGAGGATCATTCCCCCGAATGCGGGTATGGCCATGGGTACCATAATATCCGCTCCCTTTCCGGTTGATGTAAGGACCGGTATCAGGGCAATAATGGCGACCGACGCGGTCATCATTGCCGGACGCACCCTTTTCATACCTGCCTTAAGTACCGATTCCCTTACAGCCACAACATCCGAGGGCTTTTCTTTACCGAATACCTGCATCAGATAGGTACCCATAATTACTCCGTCATCTGTGGCAATGCCGAAAAGGGCTATGAATCCCACCCACACTGCCACGCTCAGGTTAATGGTATGCATCTGGAACAGATCCCGCATGTTCATGCCTGCGAAGGAAAAATTCATGAACCAATCCTGACCATAGAGCCAGAGCATCAGAAAACCTCCGGAAAAAGCCACAAATATTCCTGAGAACACCATGGCCGATGTGGTAACCGACCTGAACTGAAAATACAGAATGAGGAAAATAATGATCAGGGAAACAGGAACCACGATCATCAGTCTTTTGGAAGCCCTGATCTGGTTCTCATAATTTCCCGTGAATTTGTAGTTTACTCCTGGTGGCAGGACGAATTCGCCGTCACTGATCTTCTGACTGAGGTAGTCTTGTGCATTTTCCACTACATCTCCTTCCGCATATTGTGGTTCTTTATCGAATATCACGTATCCGGTCAGAAATGTATCTTCACTCCGGATCAACTGCGGACCTCGGGTATAGGTGATTTCAGACAGTTCACCCAGCGGAATCTGGGTTCCGGAATGTGTGGGTATGAGGATTTTTTTCAGTTCCTCCGGATTGTCCCTGAATTCACGTGCATAGCGAACCCGTACCGGATATCTTTCCCTTCCTTCCACGGTTGTGGTCAGGGGCATGCCTCCGACCGCACTGCTGATGACCATTTGCATATCGTTAATCGTGAGTCCGTAACGTGAAATGGCCTTGCGGTCGATGATGATCTCAAGATACGGTTTGCCAACCACCCTGTCGGCGAAGACAGATGACGGTTCAATTCCGGGAACATTTTTCAGCAGGCTCTCCAGCCTGTAGCCGGTCTGTTCAATTGATTCCAGATCCGGACCGTAAACCTTGATTCCCATGGGTGCACGCATGCCGGTCTGCAGCATCACCAGGCGGGTCTGGATGGGTTGAAGTCTGGGTGCGGACGTCAGTCCTGGCAGATTCGAAAGGCTGACAATTTCCTGCCAGATGTCGTCAGGTGATGTGATGTTATCCCTCCACTGACGAAAATATGAACCTTTTCTGTCGGGATTCAGTTCTTCACGGTCAATAATTCTGAAATCATCAGTACCGGGATTATACAGACTGCCGTCCTTCAAAACGAACGATCCGCTTTTATCTGTTTTGAACCGCATGCGGTGTCCGTCCTCATCAACAATGTATTCCGGCCTGTAGTTGATCTGGTTCTCAAACATGGATACCGGCGCCGGATCAAGTGCTGAATTCACACGCCCCCATTTGCCTACGGTCAATTCCACTTCAGGTATGGAATTCACCCTCATACCGAGAAGCCGGATCACCTCCGTATTCTCCTCTACGCCCGAATGGGGCATTGTGGTTGGCATGAGCAGGAATGAACCTTCATCAAGGGCAGGCATGAATTCGGTTCCTGCTCCGGGAAATGTTTTTTCCAGCGCCTGCCATCCTTTCGATTCTTTCAGTTTAGCCGGTATAAACCCGAATATCTGATCTGCTCCCTGCCATATCAGAAGTCCCGCAAAAACAAATACCAGGGGAACGGACAGAAACTTCCATTTGTTGGCAAGGCACCATCTGAGGATTGCCGGGTAATAATGAACAACCGTCATCAATGTTCCGAGGACGGCAGTCAGGATACCCAGCACAAAAATAAAGTTCACTAAGATACTGTTCCCGGCACCCAGTGGCATCCATTCCGCGGTCAGAAGATATACCACGACAACGGTTGCGATCCCGATATTAATGAGGTTTGTATGGTTGAGCTTTCCCTCTGGCCACCTGTCTTTCAGCAGGTTGTTCAAACCAAAGGCTGTGAGTGCCAGAGCGACCCATGAATGAAACAGGATCATGAACAGCACACCGGATGCCATCAGCAAATAACTCCAGATACGTGACATTCTTTTTCTGTCAAAGCGGATCGAGAAAATCACATGGGCCAGTGCAGGTATGATGATGATGCCGATGACCAGTGATGACAGCAGGGCAAAGGTTTTTGTGAATGCAAGCGGCCGGAATAATTTGCCTTCCGCGGCCTGCATGGCAAAAACGGGCAGAAAACTCACAATGGTGGTTGCCAGGGCGGTCATGATGGCTGATGCTACTTCAACAGTTGCATTATAAATTACATTAAGCAGTCGGAGTCCTTTGCTATTCTTATTCTCCGGCAGATCCAGGTGACGGATGATATTTTCAGTGAATACGATTCCCACATCAACCATCACACCGATTGCGATGGCAATACCTGATAAGGCCACAATGTTGGCATCGACATGAAATCTGCGCATGACGATGAATGTAATCAGCACTCCTATGGGCAACAGGCTTGATATCAGCAGGGATGCCCTCAGGTTCAGGACAAGTATGATCACAACAATAATGCTGATGAGTATCTCATCGGTTAATGCAGATTCCAGCGTACCAAGTGTTTCCCTGATCAGGCCCGTGCGGTCGTAGAACGGAACTACGGTGACTTTTGAAACCGTTCCGTCACTGAGTGTTTTACCGGGAAGCCCGGGAGAGATTTCTGCAATTTTTTCCTTCACATTGCTGATGACCTCCATGGGATTTGCACCGTAACGCGCAACAACTACTCCGCCAACAGCCTCAGCACCTCCCTTATCCAATCCTCCGCGCCTTGTGGCTGGACCGAAATTCACTCTGGCGACGTCTTTGATTCTGACGGGAACATTTTCATTTACAGCAACCACAGCTTCTTCCAAGTCTTCCAGACTTTCAATATAGCCCAGTCCGCGTACCAGGTATTCGACACGGTTGAATTCGATAGTACGTGCCCCGACATCCAGGTTGCTGTTCCTGACAGCCTGCATGATCTGTCCTACGGAAACGCCATAGGCTTTCATGGCATTCGGATCGATATCGACCTGATATTCCTTTACAAATCCGCCTATGGATGCCACTTCTGCCACACCTTCCGCAGAGGTGAGGGCATACCTGACGTGGAAGTCCTGGATGGACCGGAGTTCCTGCGGATCCCAACCGCCCGCCGGTTCATTGTTTTGATCCCT
The DNA here is from genome assembly GCA_016926205.1 of Bacteroidales bacterium. Lineage (GTDB taxonomy): Bacteria > Bacteroidota > Bacteroidia > Bacteroidales > UBA10428 > UBA5072. The sequence continues at coordinate 13,251 of JAFGPB010000004.1, read as the reverse complement.
GCCTTCCAGTGTGTACCAGAAGATCTGTCCCAGCGCCGTGGCATCCGGGCCCAGGGCAGGTGTAACATCCTGAGGCAGGGTACCTGCCGGCAATGAATTCAGCTTCTCCAGTATTCTGGTTCTGCTCCAGTAAAACTCCACATCATCATTGAAAATGATGTAAATGCTGGATAGGCCGAAAATGGAATTGCTGCGGATCGTTTTAACACCGGGAATACCCAGCAGGGCTGTCGTAAGCGGATATGAGATCTGGTCTTCCATGTCCTGGGGTGACCTTCCCGGCCATTCAGTATATACGATCTGCTGGTTTTCACCGATATCCGGAATGGCATCGACAGGGACCGGGTCCCGGGGCAGGGATCCGAGATCCCAGCTGAAAGGGGCGGAAATGATCCCCCATGCAATCAGCGTGAACAATAGGATAAATGTGATCAGCTTATTCTCCAGAAAAAACCGGATAATCTTGTTTAACATAACTACATTATTTAGACCTGAATTAAACCGGAATGATTAATGCGAATCCATGCATGAGTTCACGTAAACCATGCCAGAAAGCATTTCATCATGCTATCTGTCCATGAAGACCTGTTCATTTTTATCATTTGTCGTTTTGTCACTTACCGGACAATCCGAAAGGTCTTTTAACCGGCATCCCGGACATGTCCCGTCCTCATTCAGGCTGCTGTTCTCCCGTGCACAGGAATGAACGGTGAATTCTGCTTTCGGATCGAACCAAAGTTTCAGTCCCAGTGCAAGCAGGACGAGGACCACCACGAAAATGGATATGAGCAATAACTTAACAAACATTTTTTTCCCTCCGTCTGTCGGCTACCCGGATCACAAACCCGATATTGTTATATCTGCAATGTTTGTGATCTTTCAAGCCGTTGAATATTCAGATTTATGATCTGAAATGATCAGCATCTGCAACATATGATTAACAAAGTTCGGGGCTATAAGGCTCAGAACCGTTATACAATTTTTGAAAAGATTTATAAGATTTTTGGATGTTTTTATCTGAAAAAATTCATAAAAGGTTATTGCAATGGTATTCCTGGATATTATTTTTCCGGACAGGATATAAATTGCGGCTTATGTTTATACTTTATCAAGGGGTTTGCGCCTGTTTTCATTGATTCTCCTGAAATGGGAGGGAGACAGTCCTATAATTTTTTTAAACTGGCTGGACAAATGCTGAACACTGCTGTATCCAAGCTGGAATGCGATTTCACTCAGGTTGAGCTCATCATATACAAGCAATTCCTTTATTTTTTCGATCTTTTGATGGATGATGTATTTTTCAAGAGTTACACCTTCAACCGAGGAAAACAGGTTGCTGAGGTAGGAATAATCATATCCCATTTCTGTGGCAATGAAATCCGAAAGGTTGACATGCTTTGCTTTTTCTTTCTGGTAATGGATGAGCTCAATGACCAGCATTTTGATTTTTTCAATGATGCGGCCCTTTTTATCGTCAATCAGCTCAAATCCATTTATCGAAAGCATTTCCTTTACCTTGTCAATTTCTCCTGAATGTAAAGGACTTTTTAATTTCACTTTACCCAGTTCAACAGATACAGGTGTTATACCAAGCCTGATCAGCTCTTCACCGACAACTTTTATGCAACGATTGCAGACCATATTTTTAATATGTAGGATTGTAGCGTTCATTTTATAAAATTATGAATTTTGTTCGTTTCAAAATATTTCCAATCGAAAAACCAGTTCTGCTATAATCGGGTTCCTGATTATTTTTAACAATTCTTCATTCCTATGTACTGGATAGGGGATCATATTGTAAACGGAGAAGTGATCACTTTACAATGTAACATTGCGTATTTATTTATATATTTGAATGTTGTGCAGGGATGAGGTTGGACAGGCAGGTGAATTTCCTGAACTTTATTTGATCCTGTTTTGCCAGGGTTTGAAGATCCACCGGTGATATCCGGATTGCAATACATGGAAGACAATCAAAAAGACATACTCTTTGGATCTGAAGGAAAGGAAAATGCTGAAAAAAGCGGCCTTTCGGTGGTATGTAGGAAGAACTGCCTCAGCAAACAGAAGCATTGAGATCAGAACTTGAAGTTATGAAAACGGAAAACCAACAACTTAAAATCAACAACCTAATACCAACAACCTAATACCAACATGCTGAAAATTAAAGACAAGCTGAAAATACAAGAGATTTTGCTGAATAATGTGACGGAGATTCTTTCCATCTATGATGAAAATATGTCTTTGAAATACATAAGTCCATCAATTACCAAAATCCTTGGTTACAAACCGGAAGAAATGATGGAAGGGAAAAACATTGAGAGGCTTTCCTGGAAAGGGGAAAAGGCCATGCGCAGCATGTTTGACAGTTTGCTGCTGAATCCGAAACAGTCTTTTACCATTCAGCATCCTTACCTGAAGAAAAACGGCGAGAAGGTTTTTCTTGAAACTACCGGAAGAAATCTTCTTGATGATCCGGTCATTCGGGGAATCATGCTGAATACAGTCGATATATCCGCCCAAAAACAAGCAGAACGTGAAGGAAGGTTAAAGCATAAAATGAAGTCTCTTTCCGAGAATTCCCAGGATTTTATTGTCCGTTTAAGCATAAATGAAACGATATACTATGCAAATCCAATCGTAAAATACTTTACGGGCAAAGATCCGAGACAACTTATCAACAATACCATTGATGAAGCATCCATGCCGCAACAAATAAAGCATTATTTTAAGGAAACCGTGAAGGTTATAAAGATCGATCCGGTGAATACTTCACGCGAAATGATATTACAGGCTGAAATGAATGGTTCGAAAGGAACAAAGATCATGTATTTTACTGCAATACCAGAATTTTTTGAAAATGAGCTCGAAAGCATTCTTTTTGTCGGGCATGACATCACGGAAGTGAGAAAGATCTCAATTGAACTGCAGGAAGCAAACAAGGACCTTCAGATGCAAAAAGACAAGTTACAGGTTACCAATAAACTACTTGAAAAACAACGCAAAGAATTGCATGAATCAAATGAACTGCTTAAAGAACGGAAAGAAGAACTGGAAAATCAAAAGCAGAAGTTGCAAAATGCATTGAAAAATCTCAGATTAACACAGAATCAGCTTATTCAGTCAGGGAAAATGGCTTCCCTGGGACAATTGACCGCGGGGATTGCGCATGAGCTCAATAATCCGATCAATTTTGTCAGTGGCAATGTAAGTCCGCTTACAAGGGATATCGGTGAAATCCTGGGCATCCTGAACAGATATGAGGAGGTCATCCGGGAGAAAAAACTGGAAGAATCATTTGGTGAAATAGAATCCTTAAGAGAGAAACTGGATTTGGATTATCTGATCGGGGAAGTCAAGGATCTTTTAAAAGGCATCGGCGAAGGGGCTCACAGATCAAGTGAAATCATCAAGGGGCTGCGGAGTTTTTCAAGACTCGACAAGGATGAATTTATGCTGGCAGATATTCATGAAGGTCTTGATACTACTTTGGTTTTATTGAATAACAAGACGAAGAACAGGATCACTGTACATAAGGATTATGGTGATCTGCCTCAGATTGAATGCCTGCTCAGCAAACTTAACCAGGTATTCATGAATATTCTGACAAACAGCATTGAGGCAATTCAGGATTGCGGGGAAATATTCATCAGGACCGTCAGTGACAGAACATATGTTAAAGTGAATATAAGGGATACGGGGATCGGGATGTCTCCGGAGGTCAGGGAACGTATATTTGAGCCGTTTTATACAACGAAAGATGTTGGAAAAGGTCTTGGCCTGGGTTTGTCCATCAGTTACGGGATCATTGAACAACATCATGGAAGCATTGATGTAATTTCCAAACCTGGTCATGGAACGGAATTTATCGTTTCCCTGCCGATTATTCAACCAGATAATTCACCAAGAAATGACAACTGAGAATTTTTCAATTTTATATGTAGATGATGAGGAGCACAATCTAATATCTTTCAAAGCTACATTCAGATTATACTATAAAATCTATACTGCAATAAGCGGGGAAAAAGGGCTAGATATTCTTCACAGCAATCATATAGATCTGATCATTACGGATCAGCGTATGCCTGATATGACAGGAATTCAATTTCTTGAAAAGACCATCCCTGAGTTTCCGGATGCCATCAGGATGATTTTAACGGGTTTCAGTGATATCGGTGTTATCATTGACGCCATTAACAATCTGAGGATCTTCAGGTATATTACCAAACCATGGGATGAGCATGAACTGAGGATGACAATCGAAAATGCACGACAGGTATATGAACTGAATTACAACAACAGGGATCTTATGTTCAAGCTGCAGCAGAAGGTTGAAGAGCAGCAGGAGATCCTGAATTTGTTCATTAAGTATGTGCCTGAACAGATCGTAAAGAAATCATTGCAAAACAATCAGGCATCCATTTTTGAAGGTGAATTAAGAAATGTAGCGATTCTGTTCTGCGACATCCGGGGATTTACATCTATTAGTGAAGAGTTGTCACCAAGTGAAGTAGTTTCGTTTTTAAATGATTACTACAGAATCATGTCGGATGTTGTGAAGCAATATAAAGGCTCAGTCAATCAATTTGTCGGCGATGAGATCTTTGCCGCTTTCGGAGCGCCGGAGTCCTGCCCGGACAATGAACGAAACGCTGTGTTTTGCGCGATGAAGATGATGGAGAGCCTTCAGAAACTGAACGATAAGTATGAGAAGAAAATAAAACGGGATGTACAGATGGGTATTGGTGTCAACAGTGGTGAGGTGGTTGCAGGCAACGTGGGTTCTGAAGACAGGATCGAATATCATATGACGGGTGGTACAGTGAATACAGGCAAAAGAATAGAAACCCTTACAAAGGATTATCCGAATGCAATATTGATCAGTGAAAGTGTTTATGAACAAACCAAAGAGATGGTTCAGGTGAAAGCATGGGAGCCAATCCTTGTAAAAGGTAAAAAGGAATCCATCCGGGTGTATGAAGTACTGGGAAGGAAATGATTCACCTGAAACAACTTACCGATCCTGTTGCTGACTGAATCTCAAAATATAACCCTTGCCTCCCTGGCCCTCACTGGCTATATAAAGATCACCTGAAGGGGAAAAACATATTCCTTCCGGCTGACGAAACACAGCAGGATCAAGATCCTGTGAATCCAGAATTTTACCCTTCCGGTCGAAGACGATTAAAATCTTGCCAATACTTGAAATAACATAGATTTCATCATGATGAGGATGAAGTGCAATGCCTGAAGGGTGAAAGACGTTTTCACTTTCGATCAGGCGAAGTGCCCTGGCAATCCTCAGAGAAAACTTCTTGAAGCCGGATTGTTTGCTGATAACGATTTTAGCCAGATCAACCAGAATATATGGTTCTTCAATGAGTTCCATTTCCCTGAGATCAAATTTGTATATTGCTTTATGTCCTTCATACGGACTTTCCTTATCAATTGCAGGAGAATCTTTGCATGCGATGAGCAATGCATTTGAATTTGCATCATAGGACAATCCCTCAGTGTCGTTTTTTTTGGATAAAGGTGTTTTATAGTCTTCAACATCCCTTTCATTGGTGTCGAAATCTTTAATTTCATAAATCCGGCCGTCACTCCTGATCACATAAACCGTTTGATCAACAAGTGCGATGTCTTCAAAATCATCATTCTTTCCAAAATCATATTCGGTAACGATATCTTTTTCACCCAGATCATAGGTATAAATCTTGGCTTGTTCATCCTGTATGCACAGTATCTTGTTGTTTTGATAGTATACAATCCCGGAAATTTCCTGAAGGGATTGCGGTAAGGTGTATTTTTCATCGGGTTTGTTCAGATCATAAGGGAATGTTCCATTGAAAGGTTTTTGAATCAATATATCACTTTTGTTGTCGCTGCTGTCAGTGCCTGATGCTTCGCTGATGGCATTTGATTGTTTGTCCGATGGTAACTCATCCTTATTGATAACGGTTGATGAATTGCAGAAAGACAAAACCAAAATTAATGCCACTAAAAGGAACAGCCTCAATAGTAAGTGATGCCGTATTATGGAAATTTTCATTAAATTTATAGAATGTGAGATCATGATGTGATTGGGGTAATTTTAACAAAACGGATGCGTATTGTGCGAATAAAATTACGAAAATATGGACGGGGATCATTCAAGTACATAAAATTGTATTTGTTTTTCAGTTCTCGAAAGACCTGAAATGATCATGAGAACATACAAACATATCAATTAATAACATAACATTTACTATGGAAATTATTAACACTCTGGAGGTCGCACAATATATTGAGGAACTTTTCATTGAGAAGGTACCGGCACATATGACCTATCACAATCTGGTCCACACTGAACATGTGGTAAATCAGTCAAAGACCATCGGAAAGAAGTCAGGATTGAACAGTGAAGAGATGGATCTGGTGGTTACGGCTGCCTGGTTTCACGACATTGGGTTTATTGTGTCATATGATCAGCATGAAGAGGAGAGTAAGAAGATCGCACAGCAATATCTTTCCTCAATTGGTATTCAGCAGGAAAAAATCGACAGGATATTACAATGTATAGATTCTACCCGGATGCCGCAGAATCCGGGTGATGATTTGCTGTCACAGGTTCTTTGTGATGCAGACATGTCCTATTTGTCCGAGAAATTTTACATTGACAGGACATTGCTGCTATGGAACGAATGGAACAATCTTGCCAAAAAGGGTATGAGTAAGTTCAATTATTTGAAAGAAACCATTGAAATGTTTAATAACCATAGTTTTCATACTCTTTACGGTAAGGAAAAGCTGACACCCGGGAAGGAAGAGAATTACAAATGTCTGCTGGAAATGCTGGAGAAAGAAGAAAAGAAGGTCAGTGAGAAAACAAAGAAACTTGAGGCAGAGAATAAAAAGCTGCAAAACTTACTCAAAAAGGAAAAGCTTCCGGGAAGAGGGGTGGAATCCATGTTTCGTCTGACGGCAAGAAATCAGATCAATTTAAGCTCAATTGCTGATAATAAAGCGAATATCCTGCTTACTATCAACACCGTATTAATCCCTTTGTTGTTAAGTGTCGGAGCAATTAAGATTATGGATTATCCGGAATTTATTCTGCCCGCTGTCATTTTTGTCTTGACCTGCTTAATTACCCTTGTATTTGCGATCCTGTCAACGCGTCCAAAGATTTCGTCCGGGAAATTCACCAAGGAAGACATTCGTAATCAGAAGGTGAACCTTCTTTTCTTTGGAAATTTTTATAAAATGGATTTCGATGAGTATTTGTGGGCTGTAAGGGAAATGATGAAGGATGACGATTACCTGTACTCCAATATGATCAGGGACCAATACAGTCTTGGAAAGGTTATCAGCCACAAATACAAACTTCTCAGGATCGCGTATACTATATTTATGTTCGGGCTCATTTTGTCGATCCTGTTGTTCGCGATCATTTTGATATTTTTCTGACCGCAGCATTGTAATTCAGCATTCTTATATTCTGTTGAATGAAAATCCCTCATCTGAAATCAGGCAGAGGTATTTATAATCCTGGAATGGTCTTTACTGGTATTGGTCATATTGTTTCACAGGGCTTCCGATATGTCTGGATCAGTCCTGCTTCAGATTTAACAGGAGCAAACAAAATAATTCATTAAAATGAACTTATGTTCATTTATAATTTTAAATTTGTATTCCGTTAAAATATCTGTTTGCCATGTCTGAAACACTGTATGAACGTTTAAAACAGGATGTCCGGTTCGAGGAAGGACTGAATGCATGTATCAATTGCGGAATATGCACAGCAAATTGCCCGGCAGCAAGATTTTATGATTATGATCCGCGCATGATCGTGGTCACAGTTCAAACATTAAAGGAGGAGGAAATTGAAGGGCTGCTGAAAGGCGATACGATCTGGTATTGTGGCGAATGCCTTTCATGTAAAACCAGGTGTCCAAGGGAAAATACGCCGGGGTATATTGTGCAGGCCTTGCGCAGTCTTTCAATTGATACCGGCTATTACAAATATTCCAAAAAAGGGAGGCAACAAATCAAGGTAAAACGGACTGTCGGTGACAATATCCTGAAACACGGATATTGCATGTACCTGGATGAGATCACCCTCGAAGAGCATCCTGAACAGGGACCCGTATGGGACTGGTACCGGAACAATGCACACAGTGTTTTAAAACGGCTGGGGGCAAATTACAAAGGAAACGGGGCCGGAACCATGCGTGACATTTCGCAGAACGACCTTGATGAACTCAGGCAGATATTTGTTGAAACCGGAGCAGAAGAACGTTTTGAAAAAATGGAAGAATATGACCATGAAAGAAAATAATAAGACCAGAATCGTATGGCGGGAGTATCAGAAAGAAATCGCTGACAACAATTATTATTATGCCCGCAGTTGTATCAGGCAAAATTTTTTTCCGGGCTCGGAAGAAGCATTTATTAAGATAGTAAGGGATGTACTGGGCAGGGATATCTTCGATGATCCGCATCAGACCACATGTTCGGGCATCGCCTATCATTGTGGCGTGCTGCCTTTCGACACAACTATGACGGTTATTGCAAGGCAGTTCGCCCTTATGTATGAGGCTGGATATCAGAATTTTATTCCATCATGTGTTACTTCTTTCGGAATTTATACAGAGATGGTTGAGACATGGGAGCATTTTCCGGACATTTTCAAGAAGGCCAAAAAACTTTTAAAAGCCTCTACAGGCAGGGATTTTGAAATGCCTCAGAACCTGGTTCATACAAGTGATATCATTTACAAATTCAAAGATGAGATCGCTGCCAAGTCCAAACTGAAATTGACCCATAAAGATACGGGAAAGCCGCTGAAGGTCGTTGAACATATCGGATGCCATTATGCCAAGATCTTTCCGCATCATGGTGTCGGAGGTGCTGAATTTCCGCAGGTGCTGGCGGGAATGGTGAAGACCTGGGGCGGTGAGGTGATTGACTATCCTGAAAGGCGTCACTGCTGCGGATTTGGATTCAGGAATTACGTCATAAAAGAAGACAGGAGTTATCCCCTTTCAAATACAAAGCTGAAATTTGAATCGATGGAATCCTACAAACCTGATTTCATCGTCACAAACTGTCCGGGTTGTACCTATTTTCTTGACAGGTGGCAGTATGTAATTGCCGAAACAGAAGGAAAAACCTATGGTGAAAATGGCTATGGGATACCCGTACTGACCTATGAGGAAATGGCGGGATTGGTTCTGGGATATGATCCGTGGGACCTGGGAATGCAGCTGCACCAGGTAAGCGTGGAACCCCTTCTCGACAAACTGGGAATTTCATACAATCCAGCAGAAAAGTATCTTGGTCATAATGGTGAAAGCATTGGAGAACCCAGAAAACCTGAAATATTGAAGGTTTAACACTTATTGGCAGAAGGTCTGAAAATGCTTCCGCAGGAGACAAAAATCAACTACCCATTGCCCGGTTTTGAAGCATTTATACAGCAGGTCCTGAAAAACAGCATAATTTGTTATTTTTGATTTCAGAATTACAGCATTATGAATGCCCTTCTTTTGGCCCTCCTGGCATTGGCCGGTTATATTCTGGCATATCATACATACGGAAAGTTTGTTGCCCGGAAAATTTTCCGGATATCAAACAGTAACATTATGCCTTCACATATTTTCATGGATGGTGTGGATTTTGTTCCCGCAAAAAAACACATTATTTTCGGTCATCATTTTGCGACCATAGCCGGACTGGGACCAATCGTAGGACCGGCTATCGGGATTATCTGGGGATGGCTGCCTGCCTTTGTCTGGGTTTTTGTGGGATCCATATTCATGGGCGCAGTGCATGATTTTTCCTCTCTGATCATTTCTGCGAGGAATGAGGGGAAAACAATAGGTGATCTGACAGGGACCATCATCAGTCCTTCCTCGCGTTATGCTTTTCAGTTCATAATGCAGCTGCTGCTTTTCATTGTGCTTTCTGTATTTGCCATGATCGTAGGGCTGCTTTTCACTATGTATCCCGAATCCGTATTCCCGGTATGGATGCAGATCCCCATTGCCTTGTGGCTCGGCTGGCAGATACGCAATGGAAAAAATGACCTGGTATGTTCTATTTTGGCTGTAGTAGCCATGTATACAACCATTCTCATAGGAATTTACCTTCCCATAAGGATTCCGCCACTATTCGGATCATCTGTAACTTCATGGTGTGTACTGCTTTTCATTTATGTTTATTTTGCCTCTGCAGTTCCTGTGCATAAATTGCTGCAACCCCGAGATTATATCAATTCTCATCAGTTGCTGGTTGCCATTGCAATGCTGTTCCTTGGACTTGTCGTGGCGCATCCCGTTATCACCGCACCTGCCATCAATCCGGCTGCCAAATTGGATGGCACGGATATCCCAAATCTTATGCCTTTGCTTTTTATCACCATTGCCTGTGGTGCCATTTCCGGATTTCATTCACTGGCCAGTTCGGGAACTACCGTGAAGCAGGTTGATCGGGAAAGTGATTCTCTTTTTATCAGCTATGGGGGGATGTTGCTGGAAAGTCTGCTTGCAGTTCTTGTGCTTCTTGCTGTGGCTGCAGGACTGGGCATGGGGCTTGAAAAGGATGGTATAGTGTATACGGGTCTGGATGCTTTTAACCATCATTATGTTTCATGGATTACGGCCTCAGGATTAACGTCCCAGCTGGAGGCTTTTGTCGTTGGTGGTTCAAACCTGTTTGCAAGTTTCGGCATTCCCCCCATTTACGGGGCATCATTTATTGCCGTCTTTATTGTTAGTTTCGCCAATACCACTTTGGATTCGGCAACCCGTATCCAGCGTTTGTCATTTCAGGAAATCTTCAGGAACAAAGAAGGCACAATACGAAAACCTTTTGACAACCGTTATGTGACAACCTTCTTTGTGGTCCTTGCAGCCGCGCTGATGGCATTCGCCAGGCCTGCTGCCGAAGGAGCCCTGATCCTGTGGCCGCTTTTTGGTTCGCTCAATCAGTTGCTGGCAGCCCTTGCCCTCGGTCTGGTGACCATTTACCTGATCCGGAAAAGAATCAACATTCTTGTTGCTTTCATTCCCATGATCTTTGTATTGGTCATAACCGTCTGGTCAATGTTTCAGAACCTGATTCAATATATGGACCAGCAGGACGTGCTGCTGACGGTACTGTCATCTGTGATCCTCGTCCTCACCGCTTGGTTGCTGATCACCAGTGTGATTTCACTGTTCAGGATCAGAGATGATAAAACAATGGAAATCTCCCAACAGTGAACCTTCAATATCCGATTTCATCATTCCGGTTTTAAATGCCAATCGGGCATTGAATTGTTGTTCTGAAAAGTATGCTTCGTTTTTGAGGCATCCCGGTGCTGCTTAAATCTTAAACCCAAGTGATACATTGACAACCGGTAAATAATAATGTGACAACTTACCCGTGGAATTCCATTCCCATACATACCCGTAATAACTTTCCCAGAGTTTTATCAGGCTTTGCATGCCAATGCCGAGAGCTATGGAAAAGCCGCTCGAAAAATTCAGATAATAACCTATATCGGGTTCAATGATCAGATCTGATCTGGTATAATCACTGTTGTTGTAATCGGTACCAAAAGCATAGCCAAAACCGATCTTCAAATCAGCATAGAAACCATTCAGCGAATTTGACAAATATGCGGGTCCCGCAGCGAAACCAAATTCGTGAGTTAAGAAATGAGGCCCGTCTTTATCCAGGCGATACAAGCCCATCCCTGAGATGCCAAAATGTCTTGAGAACGCATGGTTAAAGTGGATGTGAATGGGCAGGTAGCTGACATCGGCATCCATTACCTTGGATACTGCCTGTAAAATGATTGTATGTGCAGGATTAATTCCGGCAAAATTGCTTCTGTTGGAATTATGATCGGTTTGAGAAATCACATAGTGATTTGTTGCAAAGCACAAAACGCACACCAATGCCAATTTTGTTTTTATAAACCTGTCAGTCATCGTCTGATTGTTAAACTTATTGGGTTTTGAATTGATTCTACTGCAATTTAGACAATTTTTTCAGACATTCTTTTGTATTTTTATTTCAAATTTGATTGCCATGAAAACCTTAGTGATTCTCTGTCTGTTGATACTTCTGTCCTCTTTCAGATCAATTGCACAGAATGATACACTGATCCTTGAAAGAGGGACTGTCTATCCCGGATACATCATTACACTTGAAGGAGACACTTTGGAAGGCTGGTTACTCAACATTAACCTCTGGCTCAATCAGCAGATGACTTTTTTCTACGATGATCCGGACAACCATGACGGAAGGGTAAAGTATATGGCCGAAGACCTGAAAGGTTATAAAGTCGGTAACAGGGAGTATGAAAGCATAAAGTTTATGGGGTTATACAGTCCCCGCAAAAACAACTTTTTCATGAGGACAATCACTGGCCCCATCAGTTATTATGTATGGTACTATGATCCGGAAAGAAGTAAACTGTCTTCAACCGATATTTCTTTAGACGACATATCGGATGCAATTCTCTTCGAGGAATCGGAACTCAGCAACCAGAACCAGGATCTGTTCCATAAATTCGATGATGAAATGGTCAGTCTTGGCCAGTTGAAGTATCTCACCAATTTTGACAAAAACATGAGCAAAATCGTTAGCGATTATCCCGGATTGGCCGAAAGAATACGAAACAAAGAGGAAGGGTACAAGTGGATCAATGCCAGAGATATTATCAGGGAATATAACACATGGTATCTAGAACAGGCAGATAAATAACATGACTAGAATATAAGTCATCTCGCAAGGATCTTGTTAAAAGAAGAAGATAGAATTCACTTGATTGTGAAGCATGGCCAGAATCCAACATACAGGTATCCTGCTTTCATCCTGCTGTATCCTGATAAACAACAAATCCCTCATCTTTAATAAGACGCAGGGATTTTTTCGTACCCGGAGCGGGACTTGAACCCGCACAGCCACTGCTGGCCACAGGATTTTAAGTCCTGCGTGTCTACCAATTCCACCATCCGGGCGATTGGGTGTGGGTGTGGGTGTGCGTGTGCGTGTGGGAGAGGTTTGGGATTTGAGTGCGAGTAGTGTGTAGATTTGGGTGTGGGTGTATAAGTTTTCCCTACCGCAACTTTATCCAGAGGGGGAGTGAGCATGGATAAAAAAAGGGCATTTATCTAATATTGCCCTGTTCTTTGAGCGGAAAACGGGACTCGAACCCGCGACCCTGACCTTGGCAAGGTCATGCTCTACCAACTGAGCTATTTCCGCATAGTTCTT
>JAFGPB010000024.1 GCA_016926205.1 Bacteroidales bacterium | reverse complement strand
CTCGCTTTTGACACAATCTATGCCGAAGGACAAAGAAGGTATGTCGAAAGTCTCTCATCCTATGCACGGCAGTTTCTGGGCAGGATGCACAAACCTGAAGTGGATTTTATCAAAGGAATCCCTCCTGCTATAGCCATAGAACAGCGGGTGAATACACGCAATCCGCGTTCAACCGTCGGTACTTCAACGGAAATTTACGATTATCTGAAATTGCTGTACGCAAGGATTGGAAAAACCATTTCCCCTGTATCGGGCCGGCTGGTTAAAAAAGAGGATGTCTCGGATGTTGTAGATTACATTGTCTCATTTCCGGAAGGCACTCCGGCCATGATCCTTTGTCCCCTTACAACAAACAATGGTTCGCAAAGCTTTGCTGAAAAGCTGGAGGATCTTTCCAGACAGGGAATTACCCGACTGGAAGTAAAAGGTGATGTCTTACGTCTTGAAGAAGCCATCCTTACTTATACTTCAGCCGATGAGGATCAGATCAACATAGTGATCGACCGGCTCCGGGTTGCATATGATGACGATTCGAAAAGCCGTTATTCCGATTCCTGCCAGATGGCCTTTGAATTGGGTAAGGGCACTTGCAAGGTTAAAATATTGGATGATGATGCAACGGAACATGTTTTCAGTGATCGGTTCGAAGCAGACGGCATTTCTTTCGAGGAACCCACCGTTCATATGTTCGGTTTCAACAATCCTCTGGGTGCATGCCCGCTGTGTGAAGGATACGGTAAAATCATCGGGATCGATGAGGATCTGGTGATCCCGAATAAAAGTCTGTCGCTTTATGAAGATGCCGTTGTATGCTGGAAAGGTGATAAGATGAAAAAATGGAAAGAACGGATCATCGATCATGCCGGTCAGTTCGACTTCCCCATACACAGGCCTTACCGTGAATTATCACCGGAACAGAAACAGTTCCTCTGGAAGGGCAACCGCTATGTTAAAGGCATTGATGCATTTTTCCGCTACGTCGAAAAAAAGAAATACAAGATCCAGTACCGTGTGATGCTGGCACGCTACCGGGGCAAAACGATCTGTCCAGAATGCAACGGCACCCGGCTGAAAAAGGAAGCTGCTTACGTGAAAATAAACGATGTATCCATTCAGGAACTGGTTCTTTTGCCTGTGACCCGACTCCTCGAATTCTTTAAAAATTTAGAAATCGATCCGCACGAGCAAAAAATAGCAGGACGAATCCTGACAGAGATTCAGACGCGACTGCAGTATTTATCAGATGTAGGTCTGGGATACCTTACCCTGAACCGTCTTTCATCAACGCTTTCAGGAGGGGAATCTCAACGGATTAACCTGGCAACCATCCTTGGCAGCAATCTGGTTGGCTCGCTCTATATTCTCGACGAACCCAGTATCGGATTGCACCCGAGGGATATTCTGCTGCTGACGAAAGTACTTGCAAACCTTCAACAAATGGGTAACACGGTGATGGTGGTCGAGCATGAAGAAGAAATTATCCGTGCTGCCGATGAAATCATCGATATCGGTCCACTGGCAGGACGCCTGGGTGGCGAGATCCTGTTCCAGGGTCCCTATAAAAAGATGATGAAGGAAAGCAACGGATTGACGGCCCGGTATCTCCGCGGCGAGGAAGAAATTACCGTACCTTCTGTCAGGCGAAAATGGAATAATTCCATCAAAATTTCAGGAGCATGGGAAAACAACCTGAAAGGGATCACAGTGCAGATCCCTTTGCATGTTTTCACGGTCATCACCGGGGTAAGTGGTTCAGGAAAATCGAGTCTGGTAAAGAACATACTATTTCCGGCACTGAAAAACCGGTTCAATGGCGGGAGCAGCAAAACCGGCCGTTTTGACGACCTTTCAGGCGACCTGCACATGATCGGACATGTGGAAATGGTCGACCAGAATCCGATCGGCAAATCCTCCCGTTCCAATCCCGTTACCTATATCAAAGCATTTGATGACATCCGGAAATTATTTGCAAACCAGCAGCTTTCCAAATCCTACGGATTTACGCCCTCACATTTTTCATTTAACATTGATGGCGGAAGGTGTGAGGAATGCCAGGGAGAAGGTGTCATTAAAGTTGAAATGCAGTTTATGGCGGATGTGTTTCTGGAATGTGAAAGCTGTCACGGCAAAAGGTTCAAAGACGACATCCTGGAAGTGCGTTACAAGGGTAAAAACATTCACGATATTCTGGAAAGTACTGTTGAAGAAGCAATTGAGTTTTTTGGATCACAAAAGGGTTCCCACGAAAAAACGATCGCGAAGAAACTCCAGCCTCTGAGTGATGTGGGACTCGGATACATAAATCTGGGACAGTCGGCCAGCACATTGAGCGGCGGTGAAAGCCAGCGCGTCAAACTGGCCTCTTTTCTGGGCGGGGAAAAAAGCAGCGTACCCACCCTGTTCCTATTTGACGAGCCTACAACGGGACTGCATTTCCATGACATCAAAAAGCTGCTTGAGGCTTTTCATGCACTGATCCGAAGAGGAAATTCCATTGTCATCATTGAACACAATACCGAGGTTATCAAGATGGCAGACTGGATCATTGACTTGGGTCCGGAAGGCGGAGAGGAAGGCGGGAACATTGTTTTTGCAGGAACACCCGAAAATCTGTGTACATGCCCGGAATCTTACACAGGAAAATACTTGAGTAAAAAAGTGCTTTAAAAATAAAAAGCTGCTTGAGGCAGCTTTTTATGTTTTGGTTTTACCGTCATTCTTCCTGAAACCCGAACATGATCGCTACGCAGCCGCTGTTGGGAAATTCCGCCTGCATCGCAGATACCGGAACTTTAATAACAACTTTCAGCTGCTGGCTGGATTCCAGACTGAAATCCCATTTAGAAGCCATATCATGATCCGTATTATCGAACAATACATTCTTATATGAATCCACAATCTGAAATTCGATTGCAGGCAGGGCTTCAGCGCCGCAAATGACAATACGGTATTTCTGTCCCTTGTAAAAAGTCTTGTATAATTCCGCTTCTTCTCCTTCTGTCAGGATCGCCGCGTGGTAGTTTCCGTCATGAATGTAAGGAGCGAGTTCAAGTTTGCACAATTTTTTTGCAAATCCCTTGCATTGAGCTTCAACCGACTGGCTTAAAAACAGAACAGATGCCAGGGTGATGATTATAGGCAGGTATTTTCTCATTTGTTTAATTTTATTGAACAAAATTGGTTCTGAGTGTTCTGACAGCGGACTGAAGATCTTTAAACGCATCAGGAGTTACACGGACTACCGTCTGCGATTTCAGCATGGCAACATCTGATGTTTCGTCCTGCTCACCAACCGTCACTGCTGATGTCTGTACCTCAATATTATCGTATGCAGCTTTCAATTCCTGCAATTCATCAATCAGTTCCACAATATCCCTGTTTTCCGCTCCATTTGCATTCAGCCGGTTGTCTTCCAGCATCCTTTCAACAATGGAAAATGACAGCTTTTGTTCGGCCATTCGTTCAACCAGCTCGCTGCCTTCAGGCGGATTCTCCCCTGCCATCTGCGATCCTATAAACAGTCCTTCCACCCATCCCCCGACAAGCACAATGGCAGCAATCTCCTGCTGATCATTCTCTTTTAGATACGAACTGGAATTTAAAAATGTTTCAGAGATGATGTCCATCACCACATCGCGATCGTCCATATTCTGCTCCAGTCTGTTCAATGTTTCCTCGTCAATGGCATCACTGATACCCATCTCGATTGCCAGCCTGCGGGTAACATCCATGTAGTTCAGTGATGTCTGCGCCTGATCGAAAAAACTGGCAAAGCTTAGGTCGGTGGTGTAAATTCCAAGATTGAGCGCTTTGCTCTTGGTGGTTGCGTATCTTTCAACGCTGCTGAGATCGTTGAGCAACATCTCATCATAGTCGATACCTGCTGATTTCAGCAACATCGCTGTTTCAAGCGGTGATGGTAAGGAATAGAATATCTTCTTTGCCTTATCAATATCATCAAAGATGTCTTCTTCCGTCAGAAAATCCTCGAGGCTCACATCCCG
>JAFGPB010000023.1 GCA_016926205.1 Bacteroidales bacterium | reverse complement strand
TAAGTTTGTTGAAAGGATTGGCTTATACAATCCCCAGACTAATCCTGCTACTATTGAATTGGATTTTGATAGAGCATTAGATTGGTTACAAAAGGGCGCTCAACCTACTGACACCTGTAGAGCTATTCTGTCAAAACACGGTGTTCTTTACAAGAAACACTTACTGGAAGGTGTGAAAAAAGGAGCTTTCAGCATCGAAGAGGCTGAATCAAGATTTCAGAAATGGCGTGAGGATAAGGACGCTTTGTTGAAGAAGCATGCTGACAAAATCAGCAAAATCCTTGCTGATGAAGCCAAAAAACGATTCGAGGCCGAAACTAAAATCCGTGAAGCCAGAGCAGAGGAGCTGGCTAAAAAACTGAAAGCAAAAACCGAAGAAGAAGCAAAAGCGGTTGCCGAAGACAAAATCACGGCTGAAACCGGACCCGTTCCGGCACCTGGTGTAAAACCGGAAGTGATTGAAGAAGCCACGGCTGAAACTGAAGCCAAGGTTGAGGTCACAACAGAGGAAGAAGCTCCGGAACAGACCGAAGCCAAAGCTGAAGCTGCAACAGAAGAAGAAGCTCCGGAACAGACCGAAGCCAAAGCCGAAGCTGAAACAAAGGAAGAAATTCCAGCCCAGACCGAAGCCAAAGCTGAAGCTGCAACAAAGGAAGAAGCTCCAGCTCAGACCGAAGCCAAAGCTGAAGCTGAAACAAAGGAAGAAATTCCAGCCCAGACCGAAGCCAAAGCCGAAGCCGAAACAAAGGAAGAAATTCCAGCCCAGACCGAAGCCAAAGCCGAAGCCGAAACAAAGGAAGAAATTCCAGCCCAGACCAAAGCCAAAGCTGAAGCTGCAACAGAAGAAGAAGCTCCAGCTCAGACCGAAGCCAAAGCTGAAGCCGAAACAAAGGAAGAAGTTCCAGCCCGGACCGAAGCCAAAGCCGAAGCCGAAACAAAGGAAGAAGTTCCAGCCCGGACCGAAGCCAAAGCCGAAGCCGAAACGAAGGACAAAGCTCCGGCTGAATCCGAAGCCAGGACTGAAAAAAACAAAAAATCCAAAACAAAATCAGAGGCCAGGGAATCCGCTTCAAAGAAACAGTCTCAAGCATCCGGCGAAAAGGATCAGAAAGAATCCTAGTCCCTTCTTTGTCATTTTAAGTCAAGTCAGACAACAACAGTTGCTGAAAAACTTTCAGGAATTCCCATGATCGATAAAAATAAATGCAGACTCCTGGGAACACTGGCCAAAACACACGGCATTGATGGCTCTTTAATACTCAGGCTCAGTGGATTTGAAACAGACGAAATCAGGGAACCTGAAACCGTTTTCATTGAGATAGACGGCCTTCTGGTTCCTTTTTTTATCGGAGCCCTCAGGGAAAGATCATCCAGGGAATTTATCATCAGATTCATCGATGTTGATTCAGCTGAGCAGGCCAGGAAACTGACCGGATGCAATGTCTTTGAAGTTGCTACCATACAACGTGGAATGAAAACTGCCGTGCCTGAAAAAAGCGTAAAGGGCTACCAGGTCACCGATAAACGGTCGGGCTTTAAGGGAACGGTAACCGAAATCCTGGACCCCGACCGGAATCCTTTATTAAAAGTGATCCGCGAAGGACAGGAATTCCTGATCCCCTTTCACCGTGACATCATTCTTGAAATAAACAACAGGAAGAAAACAATCACCATTGAGGCACCGGACGGTTTGTTCGATCTCTGACCTTCATTCAGGACTGGTATAATAAATTTGCATTTTTTTTGTTAGCATTGTAATAAATTCTTCCGGATGCCAAAAGGGAATTTCTTCCTGTTTCTTATCCTTGCAGTTGTCTGCTTCACAAATGCTCCGGCACAGATCTATTCACCTGCAGCCGATGACTCGCTTTCTGCTGCTTACAATCCCCCTTCCGGCAACGATGTTGTATTTATTTTCAATGTACCTGTGTATAAAGGTTCCCGGACCGGTTCAATCGTCGCGGTTTCACCCGACCGTACCACAGGATGGAATTTTCAGTGGTCCGTTTACAATTTCAACACACACGGTTATCAAAACATTTTTCCGGCCGGGTCGGGCAGTTCATCTGCCATCGATACCATTACCGCAAACTCCGGATACCGGGTGGTCATGACCAAAGGTTCCGCTTCCCATACCTACAGGGTATGGGTGTTGTTCAACGACTTTAATGTCGTGATCACCAACAGGGATGCTGAAAATAAGCTGGCATTCGGCTACTACAATTGTTCATCGCTTGATCTGAGATCAGACACAAGCCTCTTTCCCCTGTCATATCCTGAACCTTTTGCCGATACCGCCATAAACATACAAAACGTTTATACCATCCGCTGGACCACCGATAACCCTGAAGCCTCGAATCCTTCAAGCCGACTGATCACAAGGGTTTACAATCCCCCTTCAACCGATACGTGGTATATCCTGACCCTTACCGACAGATTCGGACTGAAACGGTCTGATTCCGTATTGTATGAATCCATTCAGTCCGAAGCAAAAATTACCGCAGCTTATGTGAATCTTGGTGATACATCGGCATATCCCGGAAGAGACTATGGATACTACTATGAAAACGGTATAAAATCAGCTCCGGGCAACTACCGGTTTGACTTTTCATCGTCGATCAATGCCGTAAACTATGCGATCGATTTCGGCGATGGTCAGTCCTTTGAAACCACAGTTGCCGGTGAACCTGTAATGCATGAATTTCAAATGCCCGGCAAATATAAAGTGGTACTCACCACCAAATCGGCACAGCCCTTTGAGTGTGCCGACACGGCAACGGTAACGGCCGAGCTAGTATATGCCGGATTTTTAATGCCGAATGTATTTTCTCCCAACGATGACGGCAACAATGACCTGCTCACGCTGTATGACGACAACAACCTGTTCCGCAGCGGGGACGTATCGGTCGTGTCCATTGACATTACCATATTTGACCGTTCCGGCACCAAAATGCATGAATATAACGGCAATATCAGGGACTGGAAGGGCTGGGACGGCAAAGTCATGCGCAGCAACCGCAATGCTCCGGAAGGTGTATATTACTATGCGATCTCCTTCTTTTATGCATATGAAGACAAAGAGAATCCCATCGGCACCGGAGTGATGAAAGGCTTCTTCCACCTGTTCCGGGAATAGATTGAAGTATTTTGTTGACCGCCCGTTGATTGATCGTTCTTCTGACCGTTCAGGATAGAATGCGATCCTCCAGGGAGTCATTCCCGGGAATGTATTTCACGATAATTTTCCTACTTTTAATCCTTCGTACCAATTCTTTTTATGATGGATACAATTGCACCAACACGTGATCAGGCATTAAGCCTCCTGAAAAAATACAATCAGAGTGAAAGCCTTATCAAACATGCCCTGTCCGTGGAAGCTGTAATGCGGCATTTCGCCGGGATTTACGGTGAAGACCCTGAAAAGTGGGGTGTGATCGGACTGATCCATGACCTGGATTATGAGAAATACCCCGAACAGCATTGCTCGATGACAAAGAAGATCCTGGAAGAAGAAAACTGGCCGGCAGATTACATCCGTTCCGTACTAAGCCACGCCTGGGGCATCTGTACCGATGTGGAGCCTCTACACATCATGGAGAAGGTCCTGTTCACTGTCGATGAGCTGACCGGACTGATCACAGCATCCGTACTCGTAAGGCCTTCCCGTTCCATTATGGATCTCGAAGTGAAATCCGTGAAGAAAAAATGGAAGATGAAAGCCTTCGCGGCCGGAGCCAACCGGGAGATCATCGAAAAAGGTGCTGCCATGATGGGCAGGGACCTTGATGATGTCATTCAGGAAACCATCAACGGCATGAAAACCGTTGCCGCCGAGATCGGGCTGAACGGAGCGGAACAGGTGTAATCATAGGGTGTTATGAATTTGGTTGGAGGATTGCTGGATCTTCCCGGAATCACATATCAGGAGACACTGTCATGATTATCAGCGTCATCTGGAAATCAAACGACAGAAGCCATAAATCAGATTCAATGATTACAACATGATACTGCAGGTACCATGGTTAAAAGTAAAAAGCTGTTGATAAATAAGTTGGGATAATACCCTCTTTGGGTTTAATTTTATGATCTAATTTTAAAATCCAACCATTATGAAGAAAATTGTTTTTTTATTATTTGTGCCTGTGATGGCCTTAATTTTTACTGTCGGCTGTGAAGGTCCGGAAGGAGATGAGGGACCCGAAGGTCCTCAGGGTATTCAGGGTATTCAGGGTGAACAGGGTCCTCAGGGTGACCCCGGAACTGCCAATGTAATGTATTCCGAATGGATGACCATTGACGGTGATTGGAGGGATTCTACCTTTTTTGGTGTCACATGGAATGTGAAACACATGAATGCGCCTGATCTTACGCAGGATATTATTGATTATGGTGTTGTTCTATGCTATACCAAATATCAAAATCATGTACTGCAGCTTCCTTACCGTTCTGCCAATTATATTATTGAGTTCCAGCTGGACCTTTACAAAATCATCATAATGAACTCAAGAGCAGATTTCTCGGGTGGCACAATTTTATCTCCTGAATTTTATTTTCGCTATGTCATCATTCCGGGTGGTGTTCCAGTAACAGGCAAAAAGTCAACGTTCGACTATTCGAGCTTAAGCTACGAAGAGGTCTGCACTTTATTCAATATTGCCGAGTAGTCCGGAATTGCGAAAAGACCTGTATCAGATTTCTTCAATTTTCAGCTTACCCGCCCTTCTGATGAATAATCCGGTTCTTCCTGAGCCGGATTATCTATAAATATCCTGTGCCCAAGATTTTGATATCAATTCAGCACAATCAGTGCCATACACCGATAATCCCTCCCATGACCATGAAAGACACCGCCTGGTAACCTCCGTTGATCAGGAACAGCTTCAGTGATTTGCTTTCGTACAGGTAGTTGATGCCGGTCGATGCAGCAACCCAGCCGATACCGGCAAGCGCCCCCGCCATGATTCCCCATGCCAGGGTAGATTCCGGTCCCAGAAATGCAGCAAGATTGAATGCAATGATCAGGGATAACAAAAATGCGAGACCGAAAGTACGGAACATATTCGATTGACTGACTTTTTCCTCAGTCATGCCCGATTCACGCATCCACACCCTGCCAAAAAGAAAGGAAGCATACCACAGGGAACCGATCACGAAGCTCGACAATGCAGCAACAAGCACCGCCCAGTAATTAATTTGCGTTAAATCCATAGGAATTGTTTTAATAAATTCATCAATGCAGTCTGTACAATATAAAACTGTAAACACATTCTTACAAATTTTGTTCACGATCCCAGAGCTTTACTGACGATCCCCGATCTTCTGAAACCCGCCAATAGTCCGTCAAATGTAACATTTCGTCAAAAAATCCGTATAATTCATCAAAATATCAGCCCCAACAGGTCATGAAAAAATGTCCTGCAACAAGCTGAATTTTTTGTTAACTGGGCAATGCCCCCGGAAAAACGATACACATAAAGGAAAGACGTTGCCTTTATAACAGTTTTGAACGATACAACATCTTACAGGTAACAGGCATGAGGGGCACAGGGACAAAACTACTGATCGCAACCACGTTATGTTTAACCACGTTTTCGCTGCGGACACTGGGTCAGTGCGCACTGATCACCGACAATTACAGCGGACAGGTTCCAAGCAGCGTTTGTGCCCCTGTTAACCTGACCATGGACGTCCGCTACAAATTCATACTTCCTGTTGATCCGTCCAGGGTTCAGATCCTGTACGTTTGGAATGACGGCACGGGCGCTACCACCACGATACCGGCAACCTCACAGGGCGACACGATTTTTACGGCCACTGCAACACACGTATATCCACCGGCCGATGCATGCTCCTATACTGCTGAAGCCTATGTGATTTACAACGGTGAACAGTGTGTCAGCAGCAGCCGCCAGGAACAGACTTTCAGCGCCTGGGCCAGGGATAATGAAAATAGCGGGGTGATCATCACGCAACCTGTTGTGGCACAATACTGTGAAGGTGACGCCATCATAGACCAGCGCTTTACTGACAACTCCACCTTCAACTGCAACATTATGATTGAACCCGACAAACCCAACCGGATCACCCGGTGGGTGCAGTTCATCTACGGAACCACCTCCATCGGAGGGGACCGCATACCCGACATCACCATTGAGGATCCGCTGGGCAATGTGTATCAAATGACTGATGCTTTGGGAAATTCACTTCCTCCGGTAGCCGGGCCAGTCATTGAGATTCCCATTCCGGCCGACGGACCCGACCAGATCTCATGGCCGATCAGCGCTCCACCCGGAGGTGTTGCCGGTGACATCTTCGAGATCACGATGCGCAACTGGAACATCTGCAATCCTTTCGACAAGAATCCCTTTGATACCATACCCCCGGCGGATTCAGTGGACGGCGATTATCCTCCCATCACAACGACAGCACTTATCGAGATCATTACCACGCCGCCCGAAATCACCAACCCGTCTCTTGAATTTTGCGCCGGCAGTCCAGTTAACCTTACCCTTTCAACTTCCGGTGGCGTTGTGAACTGGTACACGGATTCCCTGCTCACAAACCACATTCACACTGGAAACAGTTTTAACCCGGTGGGTCCACCCACCTATATTGACAATTCCGTCAGCGGCACTTATTCTTATTATGTTACAGAAACCCTTGGCGCATGTGCCAGCGCCCCGAGCAGGATATCCTTTGAAATATTCGACACTCCGGCACCCACACCCGATGCCGGTCGCGATACCATCATATGTGCTGACACCTTCATGATGCAGGGCAATACACCGGTCATCGGGACCGGAGAGTGGAGCACGACAGGAGGAGCAGCAATTGAAGATCCTTCCGACCCCAATACGATCGTCCGCAATCTCGCCCCGGGTCCCAACCTTTTCAGGTGGACCATGCACAACGGTCCATGCATCGCAATGGATGAAGTGATCATTACAAGCGACCTGCAGCCTGCACCTGCGAATGCCGGCAGCAACCAGTCATTCTGTGATCTTGAAAATACCCCGCTTCATGCGAACACTCCCATCAACAACGGCATAGGAAGCTGGAGTACGGCATCCGGAAACGGCAATTTCAGTGACATTCACGATCCGTCAGCAACTGTAGGTGACCTTGACGGCGGTGAAAATATCCTGGTATGGACGATCCGCAGCCGTTTCGGAGCATGTCCTTCCACGACCGACACGATCCGCATCCTTCGGGATATTACACCCGACCCGGCATATGCCGGACCTGACCGGGGCGTTTGCGATTCCCTGTCCATCAACCTGTCAGCATCACCTGCAACCGGAGGCGGCTCGGGCACATGGTCGGTAGTTTCAGGATCCGGTCTGTTTGCAGATGCCGGACTGAACAACACTGAAGTCTCGAATATCGATTTCGGCAGCAATCAGTACCGGTGGACTGTTACCAGTATGTACGGGATGTGTTCGGGCAGTTCGGATGATGTGCTGGTCCGGCGTGATGAAGCTCCCGTACCCGCCTTTGCAGGTTTTGACCAGGCTTTGTGCAGTTCCGTCACTGCACCTCTCGGAGCGAATGCCGCAAGCGTCGGCACCGGTTCCTGGAGCGTGGCAGTCAATCCGTCACCAACGGATCCGGTCTTCAATCCCTCTGTTCATGATCCCAATGTCACAGTTGAAATCAATCCCGGAAACGAGGGTATATACAGGTTCGCATGGACCATTATCAACGGAAGCTGCATCACTTCAGACAGTATTACCGTTGATTTCGGCATGCCGACACCCCCCGCTGATGCGGGTCCGGACGACTCCATATGCGGAATTTCCGCTTCACTTTCAGCCAATGATCCCGGTATCGGAACGGGGACCTGGCGAAAGGTCAGCGGTCCGGGC
Organism: Bacteroidales bacterium; assembly: GCA_016926205.1. Taxonomy (GTDB): domain Bacteria; phylum Bacteroidota; class Bacteroidia; order Bacteroidales; family UBA10428; genus UBA5072. The sequence continues at coordinate 14,729 of JAFGPB010000023.1, read as the reverse complement.
AACGTGACCTTCCTGCCCGGTGCAAATTCACGTGCTGTTGTTGCCGCGATCAGTCCGGGAGACGAAGGACTCTATACCTTTGAGTGGAAAATCACGAGTGGTTCCTGTCCACCCACTGCCGACACGGTAAGCATCTTCTATAAACCTATTCCCGACCCGCCCATGGCAGACGATGAAGAGCGGTGCGGTCCCGGTACGCTAACGTTGAATTCAACGGTGGGGGCCAACGGGGACGTCAACCGCTGGTATGAAAACGCCACCGGCGGGGCCATCCTGGCAACAGGCAACAGCTTTACCACTCCTGTGCTTTCTGCCGACAAAAGTTACTGGATTTCAAGTTACAACAGCACGAATGGCTGCGAGAGCTACCGCAGGATCGTGAATGCAGTCATTCATGCCATACCCGATGAGCCCGTTGCATCCGACATTCAGCACTGCGGAAGCGGCAGCTTCACGATAACCTCCACCGTCGGAACGGGAGGACTGACAAACCACTGGTTTGATGCTTCGTCAGGCGGAAATCTGCTTGCCTTAACACCTGAATATACAACCCCGGTCCTGACGGGAAATACTGACTACTGGATCAGCAGCTATAATGATACAACAGGATGCGAAAGCAACCGGATCGTGATGCATGTGGTCATCGACACCATCCCTTCAGCGCCCCTGGTTTCTGATGCCGGCCGGTGCGGTGAGGGCATGCTGGAACTGATTTCGGCCGTTGGCAGTCATGGTACTTTCAACCGCTGGTACGATGCTCCTTCCGGAGGAAGTCAGCTTGCCGATACGACCGTCTTCACCACGCCCTATCTTACTGCGTCGACGGATTACTGGGTGTCGAGCATCAACAGTACTTCAGGCTGCGAGGGTCCTCGTCAGGTCGTGCATGCAACCATTCACCCCATACCCGGATTTCCGGATGCAGGTGATGTTTCAGCCTGCGGTCCGGACTCCCTGATCCTGCATTCCACACCGGGTTTCGATGCCACCGTCAACCGGTGGTACGACCAGATGACCGGCGGAACACTTCTGGCACAGGAAAATGATTTCGAAACTCCCTACCTGACGACAACACAAAAATATTACGTATCCAGCTATAATGAGACCAACCACTGCGAAAGCAGCCGTCGTGAAGTGACCGCCATCATCCTTCCGGTTCCTGCGGAAATTACCATTCAGGGACCTGTCCAGGTGGGTATCGGACAGACCAATGTGATCTATTCCGTCAACTATCAGCCGGGGTCTGTCTATCACTGGGATATCCCGCCCGGCATGAACCTTCTGCTCCATAACCAGAATTTCGTGATCGTGGAATTTTCGAATATCGGGACCTATAACATTTCCGTTACTGAGACCAACAGCATTGGTTGTACAGGACCTCCGGCAACCAAACAGGTGGAAGTCCTTGAAGACATTATTGTACTAAATATCAGCATGATACAGGACGAGGTCTGTGCGGGTGAAAACCTTCAGCTGGCTGTGCTTCCGTCAGGCGGAACGCCTTCATACACGTTTGAATGGACTGGCGATACCCAGTACCTGTCCTCCGTTTCGGTTTCCAATCCCATATTCAATACAGGAAATCCCGGCATTTACGACCTTGGCATTACGGTCACCGACATCAACGGGAACCCGGCTTCAGATACGCTTCACATCACAGTCCATCCGAACCCGTCGGCACAAATTTCCATTCCCGATACCGTCGTATGTGTTGGCTACAGCCTGCAACTCAATACCACGGTCACCGGAGGATCGGGCATTTACAACACCTACCGGTGGGATGGTGCGACCAGCGCATTGTCGGCAACTGACATTCCCGATCCTGTGTTCAGTACGCTGATACCCGGCTACCATACACTTGCCTTTACAGTGGAAGACCACCATGGATGTGCTGCAGGGGATACCGTAATACTCTTCAACGATACTCCGGTCTCGGCATTCACATCCACAGCCTCCCCCGGATGCAGTCCGCTGCAGGTAAGTTTCACAAACCAGTCACAGGATGCCGTCACCTGGCTCTGGAACTTCGGGGACGGCAGTACAAGCAATCTTGAGAATCCGGATCACGTGTTCACCAACAATACAAATTCGATCGAATACTACAATACTGAACTCACTGCGATCAGCATCAACAACTGCATGCATACGTCCAATGCCTATGTTACAGTATACCCGAATCCCAATGCTGAGATCACCACGTATCCCGACAAGGCATGCGCACCTGCAGACATTCTGTTTTCGGCAACGCCGGGTGGATTCTCTTATGAATGGGATTTTGGCGATGGCGTGCAGACCGGCGGTAATTTCAACATCATGCACACCTTCAGCAATGATACGGATGCCGATACCACATATCACGTGCAGCTGATTGCCACTTCCTTTTTCAACTGTCTGGATACAGCCTTTGCACAGGTCACCGTGTATCCTTCACCTGCAGCCTCTTTTGTTGCCTCGCCCCTGTCCCAGATGGAGCCTGAAAGGACTGTCAATATCACGAATACGACTGAGGAAGGAAACTGGACCTATTACTGGAGCTTTGGGGACGACCATTATTCCACCGAACGCGACCCGGTGTTCCACACCTACCCGGGACCGGACGATTACCTGCTGAAACTGGTGGTCCGCAATGAGCATTGTGCCGACAGCACGTGGGAAGCGATCGAGATCGTTCCGCATCCACCCGTGGCACAGTTCAAACCTGTGGAACCGGGCTGCATGCCCCTGACCATACAGTTTGAAAACACTTCTGCCTATTCCAACAATTTCCTCTGGGAATTCGGTGACGGAGCCGTATCAAACAAGCCCGATCCGGAATATACCTATTATGAATCGGGCACATACAAGATCAAACTCACTGCATGGGGAGAAAAAGGCTCTGCCGATTCCTACAGTACGGTGAATGATGTCTGGATCCTTCCCAACGCCTATTTTGAGATCGCTCCCCGCATCGTGTATGTGAACGATCAGGATGTCCATTTCTTCAACCTTTCCGACAACGGTGACATCTACCTCTGGGATTTCGGGGACGGGACAACATCGGACGATATGAGTCCGTCGCATATGTATGAAAAAGAAGGGAATTACGATGTGGTCCTGAATGTATGGACCGAGAACGACTGTTACGACCTGTATCAGATGAAAGCTGCCGTGCTTGTCGAACCCAGCGGAAAGATCGTGTTTCCGAACGCTTTCCGTCCTGAATCGGAGATCGAAGAAAACAGGATCTTCAAACCCGGAGTGATCGACCATGTTGAGGAATACCACCTGATGGTCTTCAACCGCTGGGGTGAGATGATATTCGAGAGCTTTGACAGAGAGACGGGATGGGATGGTTACGTCAATGGCATGATGGCCAAGGAAGACGTTTATGTCTGGAAGGTGGAAGGGAAGTATTCGAACGGACAGACCTTTGTCCAGTCAGGTGATGTCACACTATTGCATTAATCAGGAACAACGTGAAAAAAACCTTCACCATATTGTGTATCACACTCGGTTTCTGCCTGTCAGTCAGGGCACAGGATCCGCATTTCTCTCAGTTCTATTCGAACTACCTTTACCTGGCCCCTTCATTTTCAGGTTTATCGGTCAAGAACCGCATCGGAGTGAACTACAGGAACCAGTGGCCGGAAATCGAGACCGGATACCAGACCTATTCCGTGTCTTTTGACAAGTATTTCGAAAAGTTCAGGAGCGGACTGGGAGCTCTGATATTTCAGGATGTTGCGGGCACGGGCATGCTGACCACCACCAGCATCGGAATACAGTATTCGTACGATTTTGCCATAACCCGCCAATGGAGCATGCGTCCCGGTATGCATTTTAACTATACACAGCGGACCCTGGATTTTGACAAGCTGTTGTGGAACGACCAGATCTCTGCCAGCGGAAATGCCGCTACAACTGCCGAGCTTTTTCCGGTTGACAAAACCGGAGATATCGATTTTTCGGTATCCCTGCTTTCATACAGCGAGAGATTCTGGATCGGCGCCTGCGTCGACCATCTGCTTCGTCCGAACCAGTCATTTTATTACTACGATGAAGAAGACGGGAATCCCGGTAAAGTTCCGCTTAAGTATTCTTTTTTCGGAGGAGTCAAATTCATCAAAAACGAACACTTGCTGAGGCCCATACCCACCAGCGTCCACATCACCTTTCTTTACCGGCAGCAGGAACAGTTCAGGCAGCTCGACATGGGCGTTTACTGGTACCGCAGTCCGATCATCATGGGATTCTGGTACAGGGGAATACCCTTCTACAAAGAAGTATTCAACAGGGATGCCTTCATTATGCTTTTGGGAATCAAGACCGGCAATATCAGCATCGGGTACAGCTATGATTTCACCATCTCCCGGCTCGTTACGAACACAGGCGGTGCACATGAAGTATCGGTAGGATACACATTCAAAACCAAACCGATCCAGTTAAAGCCGCGCCAGTTGCCGTGTCCCGACTTCTAGACCGCCTCTTCCCCGGGTTTGCGCGGCCTCAGGATATAAGCCATTTCTTTCAGTTTTTGAAAACCCTCTTTTTCCAGTCGCTCAATGACCTCCCTGATCTTATTCCCGTAAAAATAATAGTGTTCCGTATTGTGAAGCATGTCCATTCTCCGGTTCAGAGATGCCACCAGCTGACCGATATCTTCCTGCCGGGTCAGTGTTCCGGCAGTTTCTTCGTGCACAAACTGTTCCACAACCTGAAAGCTGCTTTCGCTGATGACTGCCGAAAGCTCTTTGCGGCTGTAAATATCACGGTGATAATGCCCGAGCTGGTTATCGATCTCGGAAATCAGATGATGGTAGATCATATGATTTCCCTGCGTTAAGGCACCCTCATCACTGATCATCTCGTTGATGACAATCAGGCCTTCAGGTTTGCAAACCCTTGTCATTTCCGAAAACAGCCCTTCGAGATCCTCAATATGATGTAATGAATGCGAAATGGTCACCGTGTCAAAAACACGTTCGGGAAAAGGCATGGACAATGCCGAACCAGTGACAAGTATAACCGGAATGTTCCCAAATATTTCCCTGGCCGCTGCCAGTGAATCATTGTTCACATCGAGTCCCGCTGCGCTGATAAAAGTCCTGAACGCTCGCAGGCCGAAATGAAGGAACTCGCCCCTGCCGGTTGCCACATCAAGGATCTTCCCGGCATCATAACGACTCAGCCTGCTTCGCAGCACTTCCATGTTCTCGTAATCCATGACCGGAATATTTCTATGTTGCTGGTTTTTTCAATCCTAAAATTAGCCATATGAAAAATATGGAACAATGGCTTTTATCATCTATATATTGTTAAAACGCAGCCATCAGCAGGTCGATATCTTTCGATGAAATGCCCAGAAGGTTGCCCAGGTAATCGTTGGTCAGGATTCCGTTATAAATGTATACGCCGTTGCGCACTCCAAGATTGTCTTTCAGAAACGGCTTGAATCCCCCCGAATTACCGACTGTCACCAGGATGGGCGATATGACGTTGCTGAGTGCTATTGAAGCGGTACGTGAAACGCGTGAAGGCAGGTTGGGAACACAGTAATGGATCACATCATGCTTAATGTACACAGGGTCCTGCAGCGTGCGGTATTCAGACGTTTCAATACATCCCCCCTGGTCAATGCTCAGATCAATGATCACTGACCCTTTTTTCATGTCACGTACCATATCTTCGGTGACAAAATAACGTGCTCCTGTCTCCCACAGATTGACCGCACCGATCAGTACATCAGCCGATTTCAGTGTACGCCTGAGCACTTTTGGATGAAAGATGGAAGTGTGCAAACGGTGTCCCAGATTACGCTGCAGCTCTTCAAGCCTCTGCGGGGAATTGTCGAATACCTTTACCAGGGCACCCATTCCCAGGGCTGCCCTTGCTGCAAATTCAGCTGCAGTACCGGCACCGATGATGATTACCTCTGTGGGTGTGATGCCTGAGATACCACCCAGCATGACACCTTTTCCGCCGCTCTGTGAGCTCAGGTACTCTCCTGCGATGTTGATGGCGGAAATGCCCGCTATGGCGCTCATCCCCTGAACCACGGGGAAACTGCCCTGTTCATCCTTGATCTGGTCGGTTGCGATGGCGGTGACCTTCCTGGCCATCAGTCCCCGTATGTATTCTTCCGATTGCCGGCTCAGATGTACCGAAGAGATCACCACCTGGTTCTCCTGCAACATATCGATCTCCTTCAGGTCAAGAGATGATACCTTCAGAATGATATCGGCCTGCAATACCTGTTTTTTATTATCCACAATAAATGCACCGCATTCACTATAATCCGTGTCCAGATAACGTGCACCCTCTCCTGCTTTCGATTCAAGCAACACCTCATGACCGTTGTCCACCAGCACCTCGACAGCTTCCGGAGTCAGGGTTACCCGCCGCTCAACCTGCTGATTCTCACGTGGAATTCCGATCCTGAGCTTTTTATGTTTCTTCCCGACAGCCAGAAGCTCCTCCTGCGGCATCAGTCCTCCGTACATCAGCGGATTGCTGACCGAACCGGGATGCTGTTTTACCATGACTTACAACGTTTATAATACAATGAAATGATCTAAGTTAATACAATTCACAAATATTGTCAAATAATTCTCCTGAAGCAGTCGCAAATAAGCTACAGAATCCCTGAAGCACGCATTTCAGAAGTCTTCTCAATGTCGATGCAATTGATGAATAAAACCTCCGAAACCGTATCATTAAGGAAATAAGGCATCTGCAACTGAGGTGCCGGTGAAATGAGCAAATTGTGAACCGTTGACAATATTCTTTGGTGGTGAATTCTTATTTTTTCAAATATCAATATGTACAAGCCGGCTTTTCTCACCTGCATCTTCCATGCGGACGCTGATGGCATCCGGAGGCAGCAGCATTTCCGCCTTCTCAGGCCATTCGATGAAACACCAGGCATCGCTGAAAAAGTATTCCTCATAACCGATGTCGTACAATTCCTCAACTGATTCGATCCGGTAAAGATCGATGTGATAAAACATGGTTCCTTCTCCGGACCGGTATTCGTTGATCAGTGCGAAACTGGGACTTGTAACCACATCCACGGCTCCCATCGCGTGACATACGGCTTTAATGAAGGTGGTCTTGCCCGAACCCATGGGACCGTAAAAGGCAAATCGCTTGTGTCCGCGGGTCAACCGGATAAATTCTTCCGCAACCTTATCCAGTTCGCTGAGCGTGTTGATCATAAGCGTTTTCATCCCCATTGAGTTTGCAACAAAAATAATGATTTCCATTCTACAAATTGAAACTGATCCTGGTTGCGGTAACTTTCCCCGACAGTTGTAAAGGATCCTTGTCATCAGAAGCTTTACCTGCAGGCTTCATAAGGTACAATCAGGGATCGCTGTGAAAAAAACGGGATGACTAAATTATCACTTTGGCTTCAATACCGAAAGCGGGACGATCATCTCCTCCATCGAAATGCCGCCATGCTGATAGGTATTGCGGTAGTAATTCACATAATAGTTGTAATTGTTGGGATAGGCAAAGAAATCGGCTGCCATCGCAAAGATATAGCCATAGCTTATATCCGGCTTTGGCAGATGTGCCGCATGAGGATCCCTGACCTCGAAGACTTCCTTTGGATTGTAGTTCAGGTTTCTGCCTGTTTTATAACGAAGGTTCGCGGATGTTTTTTTGTCGCCGATTACCTTTACGGGATTGTTCACTCTCACGGATCCGTGATCTGTCGTGATGACCAGTATCACATCCTTTTCTGCCATCAGCCTGATCAGGTCGAGCAGCCGGGAATGCCGGAACCAGGAGAGGACCAGTGACCTGTATGCGGAATCACTTCCCGCAAGTTCCCGGATCATTTCCTGATCTGTGTTGGCATGCGTCAGCACATCTATGAAATTGTACACAATGACGGAAAGATCGTACCTCATAAGATTGCTGAAGTCATCGGTAAGCTTCTTCCCGGACCTGGCACGGGAGACTTTTTCATAGTTCAAACGCAGGTCAATGCCCAGCCTTTTAAGCTGATGTTTCAGCAACTCCTCCTCGTGCAGGTTCTTCCCTTTTTCATCTTCGTCGCCGACCCAGAGGCCGGGGTGAAGCCTGGCGATTTCACCGGGCATCAATCCGGCAAACAGACTGTTGCGCGCATATTGCGTGGCAGTTGGCAGAATGCTGCAATACAATCCGTCGTCTGCGGTTGTAAAATACTCACTGATCACAGGATATAATGTCCTCCACTGATCAAGACGCAGATTGTCGATCAGGATCAAAAATACCTTTTTGCCCCCGGAAATCAGGGGGATGATCTTTTCCCGGACCACAACCGGAGTGATCAGTGGTCTGTCAGCATCATCTCCACCGAACCATCCTGGATAGTTAGTTCGGATGAACCGTGAGAATCCCTGGCCTGCATCTGTTTTCTGCATGCGGAATATCTCATACATGGAGGGATCCTTCAGCCGTTCCAGTTCAAGTTCCCAGAACACAAGCTTTTTATATATTTTTTCCCAGTCAGGGTAAGTCTTTGCACTATTGATTTCTTCTCCCAGTTCCCGGAATTCAATCTGATAGGCCGAGGTTGTCTCCCTGGAGATAAGCTCCCTGCTTTCCAGGCTTTTTTTTATGGACAGCAGGACCTGGTTGGGCTTGACCGGCTTGATCAGGTAATCGGTCATTTTTGAACCTATAGCCATTTCCATGGTTTTCTCATCCTCGCTCTTCGTAACCATTACCACGGGAATGGCACTGTTGATCTGCCTGATCTTACTCAGTGTTTCAATCCCGCTCAGTCCGGGCATGTGCTCATCGAGAAAGATCAGGTCGAAACTGCCGCTGCGGACCATTTCAATCGTATCGATCCCGTTCGTGGCAACCTCTACCTCATACCCCTTTTCCTTCAAAAAGATGATGTGCGGTGTTAGCAGATCAATCTCATCATCCGTCCACAGTATCCTGATGTTTTTTTCGGTCCGGTTCATTGGTAGTTTTCATTGAAGAATTGCACGTACCGGCTTAAAGATCCGTCTTCCAGCAAAGTCTCGTAGTTTTCTTCAGAGATCACCAAAGGCATCAGTTCCAACTCCGGAATATCCTTCCAGATCCCTTCATCATCACGGATCGTTGCCATGTATTCCACGGCATCATCCTGGGCAGGAAACGGCTTCACCACAATTAAACTCTGGCGGGCATCCAGATTCACGAGGTCCACCCTCAGATTCAAATTGTCAAAGTAATCCAGGTTAAAGTTTATAATGTTAAAGATCAATTGATTAACATCCATACCGCGATCCGTGACAAATACAAACATATGACCTGTTTCGCTGTTCAGCGTGTAAAGTTCCTTTGCCATGATCCGTTCTTCCTCCGCACGAAACTCCGGTGTTTCCCGGTCGAGATAACCGACAACCCGACCGGCATCATCAGCCACTTCCGTGCCGGGGTATTCTGAGATCAGTGCCAGCAGATCATCCCGAAACGTCTTCCGGTCAGTTTCACTTCCCTGCGCAAGTATACGCAAATATGCAAACCGGGACAGCAGTCCGCTTTCCGTGAAATTCTGCAACGCATGGTCGGCGCGGCGGATCACTTCGGAATAATTGCCATTCTCAAAATGACGGTAAGTCTCCTCGTAATATTCCTCCATCTGCTGCCTGTTTCGTTCAAGCTCATCGATATATCCGGGATCACTGAGGACTTTTGCATACATGGTTTCAGGGAACTCACTGACTATGGTATTCTTGTACAATTCCTCCAGGGCCTTGTTGTTCTGTTCCCTGGCAATGGAATACAAATTGTAGTTGGCCGATACAATGTATCCGGAACCGGGATAACGCCGGATCAGATCCTTAAAGGCTTCAGATCCGCGTTCATAATCCTTCAGCTCATTCTTATAAAGCAGCCCCATGTTGTATAACGCGTGTTCAATACGGCTGTGTGATGCCGTAAGTGCAGAATCTGTCAGGGGTATGGTTTCAAGATAATAACTCCTTGACATTCTGCCTGCAGTCTGACCAGGCCGTGATTCCTCCTCCTCATCTGCTTCATCTGACATGCCGTTCAAAGCTTCAAAAGTAAAGGTGGTCTTGTTTCCCCGCTGCCAGTGATCCTCAAGCTTCCGGTTTCCCCAGTTCAATTTGAATTCGTTGTACCCTAAGGACATGGCAGTTTCATTATAAAAATACCACTGTCCCGAGCCCCCGGTTTCCCCGATGGTCCTTGCAGCCTGGGCAGCCATCTGGTTCGCAAACTGCCTGTCTAGCTGTTCCTCAGCCCTCCTTTCCTGTTCCAGTTGCTGTTGTTCCCGCTCCCTTGCAATGATTGCCTCGATCCTTGCCTCCAGCTCCTGCCTGTCGAGCCGTGCAAGCGCCTGCATACTGTCCTCAAAAGCCACGATGTTGATGTAATCAACCAGGGTGGACAGGCTGCCGGATTTCTGGACCAATATGTTATATTCCGGGTAATCCGGACTGACCAGGGAAAGGGTGCTGTCGTAATATGCCTGTGCATGAACATAATCAGGGATTTCATAGTAAAGATCGGCAAGAGTAAGATAGGACCTTATCTTCTGGCGGGAATTGCCGGTGTTGAGCTGCACCGATCTTTCATAATGTTCCAGCGCCACGACACGATCCCCCTCCTTCAGGTAAAAATCCCCCAGCGCATGATAAACCTGATCCTGATAATCATTGTATTTGTCATCCCTGAGCATTTTTCTCAGCTCCTTTTCAATTTCCTGAGCATTCTCAGATCCCTCCTGAAAATTGAGTGCCTGATTGATGCGTGCGTGGAATGCCATTTCAAACGGCGGATTCATCCTGATCACCGCTTCGTAATATCCTGATGAACGTTCCAGGTTGCCGGTCTTTTCATGAAGCTGTGCCAGAATGAACAGGTACCTTGTCCGGATGTCCTTCTCACGTTCCCGTTCAGCAGCCCTTTCGAGATAACTGATCGCCTGCGTGTAACTGTTCTGCTTCAGGTAATAATCGGCGATGGTGGAGTACAGCATGCTGTGAAGCCTTTCCGGAAAGTCTGCATTGTTTTCAAGAATGCTGAAAATTTCAGCCGAACTCCTGAACTGACCGGTCTCATTGTATATGCGTGCCATCCATACCTGCGATTCGTAAACTTCCGGATTGTCGTCGAAATCATTCTGCAATTGCCGGAAGACACTTGCTGCCATGTCGTAATTGTGCTTGTGGAAATAAGCTTTCCCGGTCAGCAGGTATGCATCATCAACGTACATATTGTACTCACGCCTGTTGTAAAATTCCCGCTCCCGCGGCGAAAGTTCACGGTTGTTTTTAACTTCCGGTTTTGCCGTGATGGAATGCAGGGAAATCAGTTTTGCGCATTTCTCTATGGTCCGGTCCATATCGGATTCAGCTATGGAAATCACTTCTTCGTCCCCGTATAAAAAAACCGGCAGGATCTCCGAATATTCATCAATGAAATTCCGCCTGATCTTATCCCGGCCGCTTTCAAAGCTTTCCCTTCCGTTGAAATACACGTTGAACCGGGCAGTTACGTTATGGTAAGTCCTGGAAACCAGGGTATTCTTTTCCACACTGCAGCCTGCAGCAATGAACACAATAAATGCCAGCATGACCAGTCCCGCTTTTCTCAGCCGTACTGTAAGATTCCAATTGTTTTTTGCTTCTTCCATGGTCCCTGTCTGACCCCAGATCAACCGTTTAACATTAAACTGCCGATCCATGATTTTATTTTCCTGCAGCAAAGTTATTTAATATGATCCTAAGAAAATGAAAGAATCAGAAATAAAAAGAAACACCTAAAAAAGAGCAGGGCCGGACTGCATAAAACAAATGACTTTCTGCTTTTTTGCTTTACTTTGTAACACCGGGCAAAAACCATCATCTTGAGAACATTCAGAACCTTGTTTACATTGCTTGCCTCCGGACTGTTTTCCGTCGCATGCTCAATACCCTCCGGAGAGGGCCTGATACCGGACATTACCGCTGATGAACTCCGGGATCACGTGTATTATCTGGCTTCCGACAGGTTACAGGGTCGCAAACCCGGAACTGAAGGATACAATACTGCGGCCAGTTATGCTGCTTTACATTTTCTGCAGGCTGACCTGGAATCATTCAAAAACGGGTTAACAGGCAGTCGGCGTTACTATCAGCATGTACCCATAAATCATTATGAACAAGATAAAACGAATACCGGATTAACCCTCTCGATAAACGGCACAACTTATTCATACAGCGCTTCCGACCGGTTTGCGGTTACCTTTGAGGGACCTTTTGAACAGAATGTATTCACCGGACAGGCTGTCTTTGTCGGATACGGCATCCATAAGCCGGAATTTGGATGGGATGACTATCAGAACATTGATCTGAACAGAAAATGGGCTGTCATGCTGCACGATGTGCCTGATTCGTTAAAAAATGATGAACTGGAGGGTATTCCGGAAGATCATTTATCCCACACCTCAAGAATATCGGAAGCACAACAGGCCGGTGCCATTGGTGTGATCAGTCTGTATTCAAAGGAATATTTCAATATGCAATGGAGGAATGTATTGAGAAGCAGTCACACCTTTTATGGTCTGCCACAAACCGGGGCCCCAGGAATGATATACGGTTGCCCCCGGATCGCCATTGATTCATCAGCGATCCGGCTGTTGTTCATGGATCAGCCCTTCGATCCGCTGAACCATGAAGGGGAATACGGCTCGTTCGATCTGAAAGGAGTCGAAATCAGTTTAAATCCGGTTTATGAAGTACATTCGTTCTCATCCGTCAACATTGTGGCAGTTGTACACGGTGAAGACCCTCAGTTAAAAAATGAATTCATCTCGGTCGGCGCCCACCTGGACCATATTGGGGCAGTGAACAACTTTGTCATCAACGGAGCGGATGACAATGCGAGCGGCAGCGCTGCCGTTCTGGAGGTCGCCGAAAAAGTGGCCCGCTCCCGTCCAAAACGGTCTGTTTTGTTTTTGCTTTACACAGCAGAAGAAATAGGTCTCCTCGGGTCATTTTACTTCGTCAGCAATGCTCCGGTCCCTGCTGAAAAAATCATTGCGAACATCAACCTGGATATGGTCGGCCGGCCTGACGGAGATGCGGATGACCTTGCGGTTATCGGTGCTGACCGGATCAATCCGCACCTTAAAGACCTCATAGTTGAAGTCAACGGCAGAACGGTGAATATTCTTCTGGATCAGGTTGATTCAAACAGTCTTTTTGAAAGGAGCGACCAGTATTCATTCTATCTCAGGGGGATTCCTTCCGTGTTGTTCATCACGGGGCTTCATAATGATTATCATACATCCCGGGATGATGCTGACAAGATCGACTATGATTTTTTACAACAGGTGAGCGAACTGACCTATGAGGTCATCATGGAGCTGGCCGGTGGTGAAGTCTTTCCCTGATCTGCCAGTGTCTGATTTTGATCATTGAGGAGCCGGTTAACGGTAATGACTTTCCTTGAGTTTCTTCTGGAGTTCCCAGATCTTTTTCCTCAAACCATCATTCTCATTCCGGAGTGATGCAGCTACGTCACCTTCAGTTTCGTGCTGATGAATGCGGTGGTTATTGAAATTGATCCTTTTGTGCAATTCATAGATGCCTGTGATCAGGTTTTTGACGCTTTTCTTAACTTCAATCATGGATGTAAATTTTAATTTCCAATAGGTGTGTATAAATCTTTTCGAGATGCAGATGAAATTTTGTCAGGTTGCAAAGGATTTCTCTGGTCCCGGAGATCATGCTCAATTTGTGGCAGCGTGTATTTCAGGAAAGTCAGCTGCCTGAATTCATGCAAATGTACAGCTTTTTTATGAGTTTTACACCTGATTTCAGACTTACATGAAACTTAATTATTATCCCCTTCAGTCAATCTTCACATAGGCGAGGACAGCCACGCTCACCCGCACATTTTCTATCCCAAGCAATGAAGAAGCACAGGCTTCCAGGGTTGCGCCGGTTGTAACCACATCGTCCACAAGCAGCACATGTTTATCTTTCAGCTTTTCCGGAACATTTACGGAAAATATACCCTCCACATTTTCCCAGCGCCCGTATCTTGATTTCCGGGTTTGCGATGCTGTGTCCTGAGTCCTCCGGATAAGTTTTTCTTCAATCGGTTTTTTCAGCACATCGGCAATTCCCCTGGCGATCAGTGCACTCTGATTGTATCCCCGCTGTCTTTGTCTCCGGGGATGAAGCGGGACCGGATGGACCAGATCGATCCGGCTGAATTCCGTGGATTTCAATTCCCGGCCGAACATTCTGCCCATTTCAATGCCTATGCGGTATTGTCCATGGTACTTCAGTTCGTGCAGAATCTTCCGGTACCTGCTGTCCCTGTAAAAATACATGAATGCTGTTGCCTGTTCCAGTGGTACTCGTCCCCAGAACATCCGGGCGACAGGATTTTCCGCATCGTCATGAAACCCTGTTCCGGGAAGTTCAAGAAGACACGAAAGACAGAGCACTCTTTCATGCCGCATGAGCACATTCCCGCATGCAGCACACATGGGAGGGTAAAGAATCCCCACAAAATCCCTGAATAAACCGATAATAAACACCGACACGATTGCCTATTAACGGGCAGCAGCAGATAAATTCTGCCTGTTTAACCGGAATCTTCATGATCGCCTGTCTTCCCGTGCAGCAGGAAAACCACAAATCATGTTTCAGCATTCCGGTTCCGCCAGATTCATATTATTTTAATCTCATAGGTAAGATCCATGACTTTCCGGTATATCGCACTCACCCCGCAATACT
>JAFGPB010000022.1 GCA_016926205.1 Bacteroidales bacterium | reverse complement strand
TTGGGTCGGCAGCGCCAATGCAACAGCCATACTCTTTTCCGGTGCCATGTATTCGGCAGAGGAAGCGAAGCGGATGGGATTAGTACAGGATGTGGCATCCGAGGGCGGGCTTATTGAAATCGCACGCAAGGCGGCATCTGATTTTGCTTCCAAGTACCCGCCGGCATTCGCCAGTATCAAATCACTGCTCAGAAAAAGCATTGTTGAAGACATGAAGAGCCGGGAAACAGCTGCCATTAAAGAATTCGTGGACATCTGGTATTCCGAAGCCACCTGGGCTAACCTAAAGGATATTAAGATATATTAAGGCCTGACCTTCGTTCAATCGGGCCGGGCAGGAAGCGTAGCGGATGTACGTTGAACCTCCTGTGGCCCGGTCTCTGAACCGGCCGTTAGAGCCATCCTGCAAAAATTAATTTTTTACCACTGCTCTTCAACGGGGAGAATATGGAGATCTTCAATAAAAGTAATTCACGCAATACCGGCAAGCTGAAAATCCTTACTTCGCATATGCTTATAAGCCCGCAGAACTCATCAGCCAGGAATCTGTCTATCCAGATATCCACGATACCCACTGGATCGGAGCAGCCGATCCACGCACATGATCCGGAGCAATGTTATTATATTATCAAAGGAACAGGTCTCATGATTATTGAATGCGAGACCAGAGAGGTGTCATCAGGAGATGCAATTTATATCCCCTCGAATAAAAAGCATGGGATCAAAAACATTGGAGATACGGCTTTAGAGTATTTAACAGCAAACTCACCGGTCTTCACCAATGATTACGAAGACTCACTTTGGCCATCAGATCCAGCTTGAATATCAAGTATGGGTATGATCAACGGCAAGCGCATTCACTCTGGCAGCCATTCCGCTACGCTTCATGGCGTCAGGTGATGAATTGCGTTCGGCATTCAAAAATCTGTTCCATAAATCTAACCGACTTCTTTCTCAAAGGGGAACTATATGAATCTACTTAATCAGCTCAATAAAAAAGAATTGTCGGAACTTTTAAGTAAATGCTGGATGACTCATGATGGAATGTGGTTTTATAACTGTTTTCTTGAACTGGGCATCGACAAAGCAAATAAGTTAAATAAGTCAGCAATAAGTTCATTAGCGACTATCGAGGTAAACCGATTCAAAAAAGCACTTGGTATTAAAGAGGGCAGGATTGAAACTTTCGAAGATTTTAAAACTTTCTTTATATCGATCTCTGAAATCCTCATACCTGAATTCATGAATGTGAACTGGAGTTTTCCTGAAAACAACATAGTTCACTGGGAGTTTAATGATAAAAAATGCTTTGCATATAATGGGATGAAAATGCTCGGCGTAACAGACGAATATGAGTGTGGTCCTATTTATAGAATAGAATGCTGGCTCAAAAATTTGGGTATCGATTATGAGATTACTCCCAGGATTGAAAAATGCATATCCCCCAATGAAGGCAAATGCTCCGGTAATTTCAAGCTGAAGTTTATTCAGTGAACTTAATTGCCGAACAGATTAATCCAGCGGATGTAAAAAAACCTGCGCCGCTATTGACCGCCCTTTGATCATCATGCAAATAGACTGTGAAAAATCAGGAGTTCAAAATGATCATAAAGAATGAAACGACTTCAGATATTGGTGCAATTTCCAAAGTCACCATAGCTGCCTTCAAGACTCTTCCAATTAGTAATCACACGGAACAATTCATAATACATGCATTACGCGATGCCGATGCACTGACTATTTCGCTGGTCGCAGAGATTGAGGTTTTTCTTGTCTTACCGTTTGATAAAAAAATACCTCAAGGCACTGTCGTGTTTCACAAAGGGTTTTTAGCGAACGAACCGGGATCACATTGCCAGATATCATGGCTGCAGCGATTCAGCCGGGCTGCAAAAGATCGCGGGCTGATCAGTTAGAAGGGTTTATCCATACCAGAGGCGGGAACAGGATTAATTTGCTATGAAAACATTCGAGTCTGTGAGAGAAGGCATTATACAAATAGCTGGGGAAAACCTGTCCGTATGATCATATCCGTAATACTTGCCCACCCTGATAAATACAGTTTTAACCACGCAATATCAGCTACTGTTGTTAAAACACTGAATCAAAACGGTCATAAGGTCAATTTTCATGATCTATATGAAGAAGGGTTCGACCCGGTACCGCAGGCTGAGGAAATCCCGAAACATTCTCCACTGCCTGCCGAACTTGAAAAGCACTGCTCAGAGATTTCAGCTGCCAATGGGATCATTGTGATTCACCCGAACTGGTGGGGACAGCCGCCGGCGATCTTAAAAGGATGGGTAGACAGGGTTATCCGCCCGGGAGTGGCTTATGAATTTCTTGAAGGTGACAAGGGAGAAGGTACTCCAATCGGGTTGCTGAAGGCAGAATCGGCACTTGTTTTCAATACCTCTAATACAGAGACTGAAAGAGAAAATAGTATATTCGGTGATCCTCTTGAAAAGACCTGGAGAAACTGCATCTTCGGTTTGTGCGGAGTCAATAACTTCTATCGAAAAATGTTCAATATCATTGTCACAAGCTCTGAAGAGCATCGAACCTTGTGGCTGGAAGAAGTCAGACAAACTGTTAGCGGGTATTTTCCAAAGGAATAATATAATCGGACAAAAAAATAAATCCATTATTGTATGGACATCCCGCGAATTTTCCTGATCTATGATAAAATGCCCGGAAAAGGAATCGGATTGAAACACTCCTGCCGTGCCAGGTGTGTAAGCAAATGATATGATTGGGAGGCATCTATTGTGCCGGATCAAATGACGGAATGGGGCGTTGGGCCCAG
>JAFGPB010000021.1 GCA_016926205.1 Bacteroidales bacterium | reverse complement strand
ATTATAAATTATTAATATACAGCGTTATATTAAAATAAGTCGGTTGTATGTTAATTCCACAATACCGCTATTCTGATTAGCTTTATATCATAAGGATTTTATCTGGATTTCATGCAGATTATATCCGTAAAGCTGAAACGAATGTCTTCATGTGATGAGGTTTTATCAATTTATTTTTTCTTTCAAACTGTATTTGATAACCTATTGGACCAAATTCCGTATTCATATGAAATCTCATACAAAACCTTTGCCTGAATTTTCATAAGTAGACCAAAAACAATACGCTTGCGAAAGAAATCAGACAATATAAACACTCCCGTTGGTTGCCCTGGCATATTCAATATATTCTTGAAAAAATTGCTCTTTTCAAGAAATTTCTTGATCCTTGCCATTCTTGTAATAACAACTTTTTTCTCAAGCCTGCAGGCAATTACATTGTATTCATACCAGTCAGGCAACTGGGACAATGCAGATACCTGGACTACTGATCCGGGGGGGACGACGCTCATAGGTTCACAGGTGCCTGCGTCAGGCGATTCGGTTTACATATTGTCTTCACGCACTGTAACGCTTATATCTGACGTAACGGCAACCGGTCTGACCATTGTTATCAACAGCGGTGGTGTACTTTCCCTGAGCACATATCAGTTTACCAATACGGTTCAGGCACTGGAAGGCCAGGGAACCCTGAGACTCACCTCGGCCAGCTTTCCGTTGGTTACTGCAAACACATTTGTCATGCCCGGAGGCGGTACCACGGAATACTGCAATTTCACAGGAACGCTGACTCAGGCTACATACAACAATCTCAAAATACTGAAGACTGATAACACTGCCAGCAGCCATACGGTCACAATAGGAAGTAACCTCACAGTACACGGAGATTTTCATATTTCAAGAACCCAGGGGACGGGCACCATAACCGCAAGAATAGGCAACAACACGACTGTACGTACAATTTCCCTGTCCGGCAATTTCACTGTTTCGTCAGGCGGGATACTCAATACTGGTAATTTTAATGCGATCCACAACATCAGTCTGGATGGTGATCTCATGAATTATGGAACCATCGATCTGAGTAACTCGTCCCAGTATACTGCTGCCACAAACGGAGCAGCGAACTTCACCTTTGCAGGAGCATCAGACAACATCCTGCATTGTGCGGGAACGACGGATTTTTACCGTCTCTTCCTGGATAAGGGAACGGACCGCACCTATGTATTAACGGTAACATCGACTGATGCTGCCAATTTTCGCCTCTTCGGTCCGGTCTCCGGAACCAGCGGCGACTGGAGTACGCTGGCATTGGTTTTGCAAAACGGGACATTGAAGCTCCGCAGTGCAGTGGATATTCCCGCTCTGGGTGAAGATACAGGATCAGGGGATATCCGGGAGTTCCATATCCCGGGGACGGCAGGATTGTGGATCGATGGTGCTCATGTTGCAACATCAGATGACGGAGGCGGTTGGAGGGGCATTACAGTAAACGGTTTGTTACGCGTTTCTGCCGGAACCTTTACGAACAGGAACAATACGGGAGGTATTACCTATTCCGGCAACATGGCGCAACCTGGTTACATACTGATCGAAGGAGGCACCGTTTACACCACCCAGGTCAAACAGGCCGATGTCAACGGAAGGGTAACCTATCACCAGACCGGCGGCTCACTCAGAATAACCGGTTTTTCCGATTCCAGGAACCAGTCCGCCGTATTTGCCCTCCCGGCTGAAGACTTAGTTTTCAACATGTCAGGTGGGAACATCTATATTGCAGGGGTCAACACGACCGCCACGAATGGCATCGATATTCGTGTGGGTGCATCAAATTACAGCGTCACCGGGGGTACGGTCACCGTAGTGCGTCCCAGCAATGCAGATGACCAGACCAGTTTCGAGATCTATTCCACGGTACCATTCTATAACCTGACATTAAAAGACACTTCTGCATCCGGGTCCAATCTGGATTACATTCTGCAGCATGATCTGACTGTCTTGAATGATTTCATACTTGAAGAAAGGACGCTCGACGCAGACAACAATAACCTGACAGTAGGAGGCAATTTTACCCTCGGATCCGGTGCCGTATATGTTCCAGGGAACAATACGACCGGTTTCATTGGCGGTGGTAACCATACTTATACAAATGAAGGAACCGTTATTTCAGGTTTCAGCAACCTGGTCATCGATAAACCTGAAGGATCGCTTGTTTTTTTCAGGACAATTCCCAATACCCTGCCGGTACGCGGGAACTTTAACCTGAATGCCGGTACTTACAATGATGGAGGACATACGATCAATGTCTCAGGTAATGTCAACAATTCAGGGATTCATGAGGGAACCGGACTGATCATCCTGTCAGGGACCGGAGTGCAGACAATTGGTGGTGACGGGAGCGGTATCTTCCAGAACCTGAGTCTGAACAATACAAATGGTGTTGCAGGTTCGGCTTCAGTTTCACTGGATGCAAACATTTCTGTTCAAGGAATTCTGACTTTGCAGAGTGAACGGATCCTGAATATTGGGATCCATAACCTGAATCTGGGTACCGGAGCAAGTCTTTCAGGATCTTTTTCCGCCACCCGTTTTATAGCGACCACCGGTGACATAGGTGACAAAGGAATAACAAAGACTTTCAGCACAAATACTTTCTTTTTTCCCATTGGTGTTATACCGGGAGGCATCAGGTATACCCCGATGACCTTCACACTCAGCACCACTCCGGCATCTTATGGTTCACTGACCGTATACCCTGTGGATGCTGAACAAATGCAGACCAGCGCAAATGGAAAACAACGCAGTCTGACCTATTTCTGGCGCGAAATATCGTCGGGATTCAACCTGGGAACGGCAACGGTGAGCCAGACATTTATATATGATCAATCGGATGTTTCTTCAGAAAACGGAGCAACTGAAGAAGATTATGTACCTGCGAGATATGATCCATCGACTTTCACCTGGAGCAGAGGTGCGACGGATGATCTTGATCATGTCAACAACGTAATAAACTGGCCCGATGGCGCCGGTTATATTGATGGAGATTATACTGCAGGAGACGATTCGCCGGCTCCCCTGAATCCTTTCGGTTCCGTGCAGGTATTTTACAGCAGGCAGGACGGTGCATGGCGCAATAAAAACACCTGGGTGATTGATACAATAACAAATATAAATTCCGGAAACTGGCCTGACAGGAATACACCTGCTGTCATAAGGAACGGTCACACTGTTACAGCTGACCGCAATGACAATGAATCCGGAAACCTACAGATCCAGGCAACGGGAGTACTGAACTGCAATGACAGGAACAACCTTTATTTCGGCGTGGTTACCAATCCGGTCAACGGAAGCGGGATCATCAGGATCTCAACCAATATTTTCCCAAAAGGTGACTTTTCAGCCTTCAGGGGACCTGAAGGTGGGACGGTGGAATACTACGGAGGACCATATATCATTCCGATTACATCGAATTCAGGTGATTTACTGAATTGCTACAGGAATCTTTTACTGACACCAGGGACAGGACAAACCATAACCATGCCCGACGTGAACATGACACTTTACGGTGACATAACGGTACAAGGGGCGGCAACAGGATCTGTATACCTGAACAGCAATGCCTCAAGGACCATGAATGCACTCGGCAATGTTTCTGTAACATCCGGAACATTGCAGTTCAGAAATGGCAGTGCCCAGGAGTGGACGGTAAATGGCGGGCTGTCAGTTTCTGCCGGAGCCGCATTCAGCGTGCAGAATGCCGGTACCACTGCCAATTCCCTGTTCATTTACGGTGACATCACAAACAATGGCACAGTCAATTTTAACAATTCAGGATCCTGCGACATAACCTTTGCAGGATCTGACAATACTGTTCTGACGGGTACCGGCAGTACAACACTGCGCAATGTTACGGTCAACAAAGGTACATCACAGTCTGCAACCATTACAGTCGATGTTTCGGGAATCACGTTTTCGACACCGGTAAATGACTGGCTCACATTGCAGAATGGCACATTCAGGTTCCTGCGGACAGGCAGTCTGAACCTGACAACAACAAGTACATTATCAATCCCGGCCACAGCAGGCTTGTATTTGGATAATGCTTCTGCTGTCGCATACATTGGCAACAGCAACAGCAATGACAATGATCTGTTTCTTGATGGCAAGCTGACCTTGATGAACGGATCAATATACGTTGGACCTGTTGCTGGTCCCGGTTATAATAATGATATAGAATACTCAGCTTCAGGATTTTCTGAGATTGAAATTCAGGGAGGCACTCTGATCGTCAATGGACAGATCAGGCGGAGCGCTTCCGGCACAAGTAATGTATTGAAATACAGACAATCGGATGGCTCTGTTACGATCAACGGCAACAATCAGCTGGCAACCCGCGCAAAGCTGGAAATTGAAAACACGGGCAGCGAATTCACCATGTCGGGTGGAACACTCACCCTTGTGAGGGGAGGGGGAACAACTTACGGCGATCTCTACCTGCGTCCGGCATCAGGTTCAGTTACAGGCGGCACAATCTATTTCGGGACACAGAATGTCGGAGTCCAGACTTTGAAGCTGGACGCGAACATTGAGCTGAATAACCTGAACATTGAGGGAACTGGAGCTGCTAACACACTTGAAATCATGGTCAATCCTTTAAACCTGAATGGAAGTCTTACGATCAGTAACGCAAACAGTTATTTCACCTCAAACAACATCAACGTATCCCTGAAAGGAGATTTCATCAACAACGGTACTTATACGCCGGGAACCAACACGACAACGCTGAACGGGACCATACAGTCCATTGAGGGAAGTACCAGCACCTGGTTTTACGATCTGGTCCTGAATCCTTTCACTTCCGTTACACTTGACAACAATATAACCGTCAGCAATGCACTGACCATAAGCAGCGGTACTTTTTCAACCTTGACGTATGACGTAAATGCCAGGGGCAATGTGGTGAACCATGCTGTGCACACCAGTGATGGAGGTTCAGGAGGAATATTGCTGAACGGAACTGTGCTCCAGCTGCTATCCGGAGCGGGCACTTACGGGAGACTTGAACTTGACAACAGTTCCGGTGCCAGACTGCAAAACAGCATCTCCTTAAGCGAGGATCTCCTGCTGACAAGGGGTGTGCTTGACATCAACCAGCACCTGCTGAGTCTGGGTATCAACAGTGACATTACAGGCAGCGGTTTCGGTCCGGAAAAAATGATCAAACCTGACGGTGTTCTGAGCAATGTTGGTATCAGAAAGTCATTCGCAACAGGACCCGCTTCCTTTAATTATCCCTTAGGTGTAACGGGAAAATATACACCCGCTGAACTCAGCATTACCGAAAACATTACGGCAGGCTCAATCAGGGTCAATGTGATCAATGACCGCCATCCCGCAGTGACTGATGGCAACAACGTCCTTCAGTATTACTGGGAAGTGGAAAGTACCGGAATTTCAGATTTTGAGGGCAACCTGCAACTCCATTATTCAGAAACCGATGTATTGGGTCCGGAAAGTGATTACGTGGCAGCAAGACTGATCGTTCCTCCGGGAACTGACTGGAGCAAGGCTGCACCGGGATCCTCGACGGATAATGTAAACGAAGCCCTGAATGTTATTTCATTTGATTTTCCGGCCGGTACGTCAAATCTGGGAGGAGAATACACAGCCGGTACCGATGATGCCATTCCTGATGAGGTACCTGTATACACGAGCAATTCAGACGGTGCATGGGATGATGTAAACATCTGGACACCGGTCGCACCGGCAGGCGGACCGAACGGTTTCATTGTGATCATCAGGGCCCAGGACTCAGTCACAACCAACGGAAACAGGAGGTTTGCATATAGGACCACCATCAACGGAACACTGGATGTCGGATCAACATACGGACACAACCTGGGTCATTTGGAAGGAACAGGCAAACTTTACCTGACAGGACCCGTCCTTCCTGCAGGAAGATTTACCTCATTCCTGTCCTGTTCTGGTGGGATCCTGGAATATGGAGGAAATACAGACTATACCATTATTGCCGACCGGATTGATACAGTAAGAAATCTCTTTTTCACAGGAACGGGCATACGGACATTGCCTGACAAGGACCTGGTAATTTGTGATTTGCTTCGGATTGATGGTCCTGTTTTAAATAATGAAGATTTTGACCGAAAAATAACGCTGTTCGGTGGTATTGAAAGACTGAATACCGGAGCATTTATCAGCGGCAGCGGTCCGGGAGCCACAATTTCCTTCAAAGGGTATGCATCACAGGAAATTGGAGGAGCTGCAGGGAATTTTACCGGTTCCAATGCTTTCAACAACCTTGAAATTGACAACGTATACGGACTGACACTGAACGGTCCGCTGGAACTGAACGGTAACCTGCTGCTCACGGATGGTGTGATCACCACAACGTCCACAAATCTGCTGGAAATGCTTGAATGGAGCAGTACAGTGATCCCAGCAGCAGGGTCATCCGGTTCATATGTAAGCGGTCCCATGTCAAAATCCATCTTTGAAGGGGATGATTTTGATTTTCCAACCGGGAAGGATTCACGCTATGGGGTGACAGGTTTGCTGGACGCCAGTCAGGGTACCTGGGAAGCTGAGTATTTCAATACCGGTCATGCTTCTTCAGATGTCACCCTGCCGCTGACTGCAGTAAGTTCGACTGAATACTGGCATGTCGAAGGTCCTGCCGGAAAACAGGCGTATGTCAAACTTCGCTGGGATGAACAGAGCGATGTCACACCCCTGACCACACAAAACGGCATCAGTGACTTGAGGATTGCTGAATACAATACAGGGACTTCGAGCTGGGAAGCTCAAAGCACATTGGCTTCAGGAGATGATTACGACGGAACGGCACAAACCCTGTTAAAAATGGATATTGATGAACATGATTACACACTGGGATCGGTATCCATACTAAAACCCAGGGCCAGTTTTTTAAGTACGGAAGATGCCTGTACGGGTGACGACCTGTTCGTCATGTTCACAAGTACAGCCGGTCCATATGAATTTACTTACTCGGTCGATGGCGGACCCGACCAGCCTGTGTCTACGTCCTCAAATCCTTATACAATAATTGCTTCTGTTGCAGGAAGGTACAGGCTGACAGGATTTACCGGCGGTGTCGTGGATACGAATTCCGTTATGGTATATGAATCGCCGACAGCATCCTTGTCAGGCAGCGACGCAGACAATGCGATCTGTTCCGGGGAAAGTGTGACCTTCACAGCTGGAGGCGGAGTGAATTTCAACTTCTATGTAAATGGAATTTCCGTCCAGAACGGTTCATCATCCACATATATCACAACATCCCTGACCGACGGGGATATTGTATGCGTTGTGGTCACAAATGCATCGGGGTGCTCGGATTACAGTGAAGACATCATCATGACCGTTCATACCAGGCCTGTTCCCGTCATCGACGGAAATGTCATCGTTTGCACGGGAGGTATCGAAACGTATACCACGGAAATGGGCAGGGCAGACTACAGCTGGAACATCATCGGAGGGACCATCTCGGCAGGCGGCACCTCAGCCGACAATTCAATAACGGTTACCTGGGAAACGATAGGCCTACAGACGGTTTCCGTGAATTATACAAATGCCAGTGGATGTCGTGCCATCGATGACATGGAGCTGAATGTTGAAGTTTATAAAAGACCGGAAACCGGTCCATCGTATTATGTTCCAAATGATTTTATTGAATAACCAATAACATGCAAATAATTTTAATTTATGAACCAAATGATTATCAAAATGAAAAATCGAATCTTTCTGAAAACTGTTTTTGGCGTTGCTGCGGCAATGCTGTTGAATTTGACCTTATTCGGTCAGACGACTTTCGTGGACGATGATTATGAGGAGTATGATTCCGATACTCAAACTCCGACCAACATCGATTATGTGACTTTAAAAACAGGCGGGACCACAATGGGCTACTATGCGCTTCCGGATCCGGTTTACCATCCTGACTATAACGCAGGCGACGGCTGGGTACTCACTGCAGGATTCAGCTGGAACTGGACTGCACCCACCGATCCCGGCACTGCTCCGAACTTGGGAGGGGGATCACCTGCCAACTATGTGGAAATCGAGTATCTGCAGGCTGGTGATTATGAGATTAATGTCACCGAAGAAGCCCCGGCATCCTTTGGCGGATGTGAAGACGCAAGTCCCACAGTGATGAATGTCAGCGTGATCGCTCCACCAACCGGTACCATTTCTGTAAATCCCGGCGGATCATGGCAGGAAATCGCTGCTGACCAGTCTTATCAGATTTGCGGTGACCAGCTTGCACAGACGGTTACAATATCCTTTAATGAAGCAGTTCCGGATGCGTTGGCATCATACGCTTTTCAGATCACTGAAACCATTGAACTGCTGGACGGTGACGGGAATGTGATCTCGGTAGAGCAGTCTGAGACCGTCATTCAGGATTTTCCGCTCGATGGAAAGCTGAAGGGATCAAATCTGGGTACGCTGACCAATGCTGCATTTGTAACGACAACCCCTGACTTCACATTTACTTTTGATACAGATGCTCTGGATATTTTACAGGACGGGGGCACCGATGCCAGAACCAGGTATACTTACAGAGTGACCAGAACCGGTGATGCAGCCCAGAATGGTTTGGTATCCAATATTTCCCATAAGTCGGATTATCTGGCGGGAAGTGTTTCCTATTATGATTTTACCAATCAGACGGTATCATTTGTTGTGAATCCGACACCTTCAACAGGTCCGATCTATTCTGTGCCCAATACTTTTAATTATTAAAGGTATTTATCGTCCGAATGATATTGAGTGATCTTATCTAACAACACATTAAGGCATCGTCAAACAGAATTTCAGATTGATCAGACGTAACATCATATTGTTTCTGTTCATCATCATGTACTCCGTGTTGGGGCACGGGCAGGATCTGCCGTATGCCTGTGCCGGCAACACGGAGGCTTATGGTGTGACGGGCTGGGAAAACTCGGTGTTCTTCTGGGATGTTGAAGGTGGTGAGATCATCTGGGGCCAGGGCAATGATACGATCGTTGTCAGATGGAACTATGACAGGGGGACACACAGGATAACCGTGACAGAACAATCGGAATTCGGATGTTTTGGTGCCCCGGTGGAAGCTGAGCTGAATATTCAGGCACCTGTTGCGGATATCGGAGATGATGTCGGTGTATGTGAAGGTGACAGTTATGAATTTGATGCCGAAACGTCTTATGGTTATGCTCTGAGTTATCTCTGGTCTGATAACAGCACGAATTCCACCTTTGTAACAAGCGATCCGGGAACGGTCTGGGTGCAGGTTACAGGAGCCGACGGCTGCGTAGGTTATGATTCAGCCCATCTCGAGATCTTTCCGTTGCCTGTGGTGGATCTTGGAAGTGATACGGCCTTGTGCGGGAATGATACATGGCTTATTGATGCCGGGGATTATGCAAATTATCAATGGTCGACCGGGGACATCATCAATCCGATCCTGGTTGACAGCAGACGTACGGAACCTGAAATAATCTGGGTTGAAGTAACTGATTTCAACGGATGCAGAGGATCCGACACACTTGTACTTGAAGTGTGTGATATATATATCCTGTTCGAGAATATGCCGAACACCATCACACCGGGTGACAAAAACGGACAGAACGATACATGGATCATACCGAATACAGACATGTTTCCGGATGCTGTGCTTGAGATCTACGACCGTTGGGGAAGGCTCATCTGGAGAACAAATGATGTTTTTGTCAATCCGTGGAACGGGGAATCTATGTCAGGCAAGGAAATGCCCATGGACTCGTATTATTTTGTACTTGATATTAATGTTTATCATATTGAACCCATTACGGGGTACGTGAATCTGATCCGATAGAAAGCTCTCTTGAAAAACTGACGATATTGTAAGAACCATTTGATGGAAGAACCGAGAACCAAATGAAAAACAAAAGATTGCAGATATTGGTCCCGTGCGCTGTATTGCTTCTGCTGATATTGCCTTTACGGGCAGGTGCACAACAGCTGCCTGTATACAGCCAGTATATGATGAATGCATTTCTCATCAATCCAGCTGTGGCAGGCCATGAGGGATATACCGCGATCAATGTGACTGCAAGGGAGCAATGGCTCGGGATGAAAGATGCACCCGGGACCTATGCCATCAGTGCACAGACCAGGTTGCTGCGAAACAGTTATATCTCCCGTTCAGCCTCCATCAGAAAGCGCAGAAGGGTCATGTCGCGCAGCGGCCGCGTCGGATACGGCGGTTACGCGTTTACGGATATGGCCGGAGCTTTTAACCGTACCGGACTCCAGGGGACATACAGTTACCATATTGAATTTTCAGCATCACAGCTTTCTTTCGGTGTTTCCCTTACAGGCTACCAGTTTCGAATCAATGAAGAAAAGATGAGTCTGCTTGATCCTGATGACCCGCTGTTGCTGAACACTGAAAAATCAGCATTGATACCGGATGCAAATTTTGGGGTCTATTACACTGATCAGCATCTGTATGCGGGCATCTCGGCCATGCAGCTGTTTCAGAGCCCGCTGAAACTGGGTGCCGATAAAGACGGTCCGGGATTCAGAATGATGCGGCATTATTTCATTATCGCAGGATACAGGTTTGAGATCAACCGGGAACTCCTTCTGGAACCATCCTTCCTGTTTAAAACCACGGAAAAATTCATTGCCCAGATCGATCTGAATGCAAAATTGTATTTCCAGGAGAATTACTGGGTGGGTCTTTCCTACCGTACCGGAGGCAGTTACAGTCTGGTTGAGGAGACCTTCAACGGCAAAGGATCGTCAGCCATCATTATGGCAGGCGTCCGTGTGGATAAATTCTACTTTGGATACGCTTTTGACTACACCTTTAATGCCATTGGTGCCCGCACGCTCGGATCTCATGAGATCATGGCCGCAGTTAAATTCGGGGATAACGCCCGCCGTTACAAATGGCTGAACAGGTATTAATGTTTATGGAAAGGATCATGACATGAATGATCCAGAAAACAATATACAATCCTGAATTTTTTCTTAATCTGCAGCGCTGGTTTATATTTTTCGTCTTTAATAGAAATCACGATCATGAAAACCAGCAAAACAATTTTTAGCTTGCTGTTTCTTGTAATGATTCCGGGTGGCTGTATTGTCAGCTATACGGATTCAATTACCGGAGACGGAAATGTTGTACAAGAAATCCGCAATCTATCTGATTTTAATGGAATTAAAGTCAGCAGTGGCATTGATGTCTATCTTACACAGGGACAAAATACAGAAGTGATTGTGGAAGCTGACCAGAACCTGCACGAATGGATCATTACAGAAGTTTCCAATTCGGTCCTGCACATTAATTCCGAGAAGAACATCCGGATGGCAGAATCAAAAGTTGTTTATGTTACCTGTCCTGTAATTCAGTCAATCGACATTTCAAGTGCCGGTGATATTACGGGGGAAAATCTGATCAGGACGGAGCAAATGAATATTGATATGAGCAGTGCTGGTGATCTCAGACTGGAACTTGAAGCCGGAGAAATTGCAATCGATATTTCAAGTGCAGGTAATGCTTATCTGAAAGGTACGGTAAAAAACCTGTACGCTGACCTGAGCAGTGCCGGTGATCTTGATGCCTATGATTTGGTTGCAGAGTCAGCCGATGTTTCTGTTTCAAGTGCAGGAAATGCAAATGTTCATATTACGGGGGAAGCAAAATTCAGGTCAAGCAGTGCCGGTGACATCAACTACATGGGGGATCCGAAAATCATTGAAATGCACAGTTCAAGTGCAGGAAGCATCAACAAAAAATAAATGGCTTGATAATCGATGACCTACAGCATATTCGCTTCCCAGATAATCCATGCGTACACCGTGAACCGGATAAAGCGTGACAAGGACCACCAGGCATAATTTTTTCCCGGATATTTCACCGATCCCACCAACATGGCCACCGCTGAGAAAGGCACAGGTGTCAGTGCAGCCACCAGGATCAGATACAGTCCGTAGGTCTGCAGCAACTGCTCGGTCCTGGTCAGAAACCGGTTCCGCAAATACCGGTATAATCTTGTGGTGTTCAGGTACCTGCCGAACAGATAACCCAGCACACCTGCCAGGTAGGAAAGAACAGCAAATAACGCCACATACCCGATGTAGCCTGTCACCTCTCCGGTTCGCAATGCCCAGAGCATAAATAATTCCGGAGGAATGATCCCGAAAACGATCTCAGATATGCAAAAAACTGTGATGACCAGTGCGGTTTTCGAAAGAAAAGGCTCAAAACGCAGGAGCAACGACCTGTCCATATTGTGCTTGGCAAAAACAAACAATATGATGATGGCGGAAAGCCAGATGAGTCCTTTCAGCAAATTGCGAAAAAAGAATGAGTATTTACTTTTGTATTCTGTCATGTCGATTGTATGCCGCCAGAAGTGATTGTGGCCGGAGTATATTGGACGTCCTCTCCTCAATGACCTTTATCCGCCTAATGAAGTTTTACTCCGATCATATGAATGTATTCTTCTCGTGTGCGGTTATCCTTTAGAAAACATCCTGTAAAAGCAGAGGTTGTAGTAACGGAATTTTGTTTTTGTACGCCGCGCATAATCATACAAAGATGTTTAGCTTCGATAACTACGGCAACGCCCATGGGATTCAGGGTTTCCTGAATGCAGTCGCGGATCTGCACGGTCAGCCTTTCCTGGACCTGTAACCTCCGGGCAAATGCTTCCACAACCCTGGCAATTTTGCTCAGTCCCGTTATGGTTCCGTTGGGTATGTAAGCCACATGAGCTTTACCAAAAAAAGGCACCATATGATGTTCACAGAGGGAGTACAACTCAATATCCTTCACGATGACCATCTGTTTATAATCCTCATGAAAACTTGAAGCTTTCAAAATTTCTGCCGGATTAATAAAATAACCATGTGTGAAATATTGCATTGCCTTGGCTACCCGGTCAGGAGTTTTCAGAAGACCTTCCCTCAAGGGATCCTCACCCAGGTTGGCGAGTACTTTCCTGTACAATGCAGCAAGAGACTTTGTCCTTCTTCCGTTAAACTTGTCAATTCTTTCAAATCCCGCTTCGGATATGCCTTCCAGTATTATTTTCTTTGCTTCCATATGGGTACTCCTATGTAACTTGTCAATTGGCCCTATTCTGCCGAACATACCAAAAATGTTATAACTTTAGATTTTTCAGATGACGACAAATTTAACCCGAATATTTCAAAAATTGTTTACTAAAGTGTTGAATTATTCTTAAGAAAGACTGACATTTCCATGAGGAATTTACTTTTGTTCGAAAAACCTTTATCAGGGTTCAATGACTTTATCCCATCCCTGACTTAACAGAATTGCTCATGAAGATCCTTATTGTTACTGCCACAAACAAAGAAGTTAAGGAATTGCGTGACAAACTCGATTTTGTCGCACAACTGAATGAAAATCTATCCAGCTACCATATGGGTATACTGGACATAGATATTCTTGTCACGGGTCACGGTAGTGTCTTCATGACGTATCAGCTTTTAAAAACATTCAGCATTTTCAACTATGATCTTGCTATAAATGCTGGTATTGCAGGCAGTTTTGACTACTTTCTGGAACTTGGCGTCATCGTGAATGTCATTCAGGACCAGTTTGCCGACCTGGGATTTGAAGATAAAAACTCTTTTTTCACGCTGAGCGAAAAAGAGATGCTTCAGGAAGATTCATTTCCGTTTACAGGTGAAGTACTGCGCAGCATTGGCACATTTGAGCTGTCTTCAGTGGATTCGCTTGTTACCGTGAAATCAATTACCTTGAACACCATGCACGAAAAGATAGAAAACATTCAGAAGATAAAAAGCAAATTCAATTGTGACATCGTTACCATGGAAGGCGCAGCATTTTTTTATGTTTGCCTGATGGAAAACATACCGTTCCTTCAAATCCGTGCCATATCCTATTTCGTGGAACTCCGCAAGGTTGAAAACTGGAATATTTCATTGGCGATCAAAAACCTGAACAATGCTGTTTTTAATATTTTGATGTCTTTGCAGTAAATCCGTATTTACAGATAGGTGAAAGCATGAAGATCCGGAGGACAAGATCTGAGATGAACTGATCGACCCTGATTGAAAGGGTATCCGTTGATGATTCGCAGGATGCGGAAACCGTGAGCGGCATTATGAATAGTACTGTTCATCCTGTTCCCGATGGAAGATGTACCGGAAGGATATGCCATATTTCAGAATAAGCACTAAATTTGTCCGGGCATATTCATCCTGCATCAGTCGGGATATAACTTTTTAATTTCCTGTTTTCTTAAAGACCGGAAATGAAAGGATGATCAGGCCATTAAATTTTGATGCATTGTACTTTGGAGAAGCAAGATTTATGAATAAATTCAGAATATTTAGTGATGAAAAGACTTAACTCATTAAAACCTCTGCCAGGTTTATGCATGATGCTGACCGTTGTAATCAGTATCATTGTTGCGTCATGTAATAAGACCAACGACGAAGAATTCTATGGTGACCTTCTGCTCGAATATGAAAAAGTGAGCACACTCAACCTGTCATCGATACAGTTTATGCTGACCATGCTGAACCAGCAATACCCGGAAGCCGGTGCCGGATCTCTGCTCACCAATACGGAATACGGTGTCGATGTATACAGGATCACTTATGAAACATACTATGGAGATTCTCTTATTGAAGCTTCCGGATTGGTTTGCGTTCCCTCAGCCGGTGAAGCTTTCCCGCTGATCAGTTTTCAGAATGGCACCACGACATTGAATGACGATGTGCCAAGTATGGACCCTTTCCGGACGGAATATCAGCTGATCCAGAGTATGGCCGGGAACGGTTATATCATGGTCATGCCTGATTATATCGGATTCGGGGCTTCCGCAGACATCGTGCATCCTTATTTCAATAAGGAATGTACTGACCGGTCAGTGATTGACATGATCAAGGCTGCTGTTGAACTGGTCGATGTCAGGGGCATTACCGCGAGCTGTAGCGGAAATTACTACCTGATGGGATATTCACAGGGAGGAGGCGCGACATTGTCTGTTCTTGATGCCATTGAAAACGGCCCTGATCCCGGATTTGATGTTGTTGCCGCATCCTGTGGGGCCGGTGCCTACGATCTGATTTCCATAACGGAATATTTTATAAGTCAGGTAACCATACCCAGTCCCATGTATCTTCCCTATTTCATTTATGCACAAAAGGTTTATGGAACCATTCAGGATGAAATGGACAAGTTTTTCAATGAACCTTATGCCAGCCTTATTCCCGGGTTGTTTAACGGTAGTTTGTCAAGTGCTCAGATCAACGCGCAACTTACCGGTGTAATAGAGGATCTGATCACCACTGAAGTCATAGAGGATTTCACAGACGGGGCTGATTTTGCACAGCTCAGAAACGCGATGGCAGATAACAGTACATATGCCTGGAATACAAGTTCATACATAAATTTCTACCATGGTTCGGATGACCTTGATGTGCCACCCTCGCAGTCGTCTGAAATATTTGATGATTTCATTCAAATCGGTGTAACCACAGACCGGGTGAATTTTTTTGAATTTGAAGGACTTGTGCACAACACAGGTGTCATACCCTGGGGAGTTGCGTCAATTCTTTGGTTCAATGAACTCGAATCCAAATAGATGGATTACAGAAAATTTCTGTTCACATAATCCTGGAATTTATCTTTGTATTGTTCGCTTACCGGAATATACGTCTTCCCGAACACGATTCTGCTACGTTCAATGGTATGGATTTTTCTCAGGTTCACTATGAATGAACGGTGCACACGCATAAATTTTGAACCTGGAAGTTTTGATTCAAGCAGTTTTAAAGAGGTTAATGACAATACGGGCCTGGTTTCATTCTGGGTATAAACTTTTATGTAATCCTTAAGCCCTTCTATATAAAGGATGTCATTGAAATTGATCCTTTTTATTTTATATTCTGATTTCAGGAAAAGAAATTCATCATCAGCTGCTATCTGATTTTGCATTCCCTGCTCAAGCTTTATCAATCGGCTGGCTTTATTTACAGCCTTGAGGAATTCTTCATAGCTGAAAGGTTTCAGCAGGTAATCCACGACATCCAGTCTGAAACCTTCAAGCGCATATTTTTCATATGCCGTTGTAAAAATGACCTTAGGTCCTTTCTCCAAAGCACGTGTAAATTCAATACCGTTCAGATCAGGCATCTGGATATCCACGAAAATCAGGTCTACGCTCTCCCCGGACATGAATTCCAAAGCATCCAGCGGATTGTCAAATTTGCCAACGAGCTTTAAACCCGGTGTTTTTTCCGCATATCCTTCCACAAGCTGCAAAGCAAGTGGCTCATCATCAATTACTATGGTTCTGATCATTGTGAATATTGCTTAAGGTCTATTTCAAGGTGCACGTGAAAATCTTTTGTGCTCTGATCAATTTTCAACTTATGCTGATCCGGGAAAAGCAGTTTCAATCTTTTAGTAACATTGTCCAGACCTATGCCGTTATGCTGCTCCCTTTCCTCTTCGATGGACTTTTTCCCAATGCTGTTGCTGCAATGGAAAATAAGCTTCTCCTTTTTCAGGTGCATGGAAATCTCAATATACGGTTTTTCACGGTACGTGATACCATGTTTAAAGGCATTCTCAATAAAAGGTATGAAAAGCAGGGGTGGCAATGAACAATCTTCATAATCCTCCGGGAAACCGACGGACAATGAAACCTTATCACTCATCCTCAACCTCATCAGATCAATATAATTGTTCATAAATTCAATTTCGCTGCTGAGCCGAGTCTTGCCTTGTTCCGATTCATAAAGAAGGTAACGCATCAGTCTGGAAAGCTTCAGCACAGCCTCCTGAGAATCTGATGTATTGATGGCAATAAGAGCGTAAATATTATTCAGTGTGTTAAAAAAGAAATGTGGGCTTATCTGGTTTTTTAATAATGCCAGCTCTGAATTCAGCTTTTCCCTTTCAAGTTCTTTTTGTCTCTTTTCAATTCTTGCATGTCGTTCCATTACTCTCAATCCCAGCGAAAAAAAGGTAAAAAAGAGCGCCGTTAATGCATAGTTGTAAACATGAAAAGGAAATGGCCGGAACAGATTTCTCAGATCATTGGGTGGTCTAGGTCTTCTTTCAGCGTTGTCAGTCTGAGGCTGGCCAAAACCTGAAACACCGTCCGAACCCCGGTAAAATCTTACCGAATCATTCCTGGTGCCAACATTGAAAGCTGTATCTGTACGGTTTTTTGCTCTGCCTGCATTCGCGGCAAAGTCAGCGATCAGGCTGCTGTCATCTGCATTCCGTGCAATTCGTTCCTGAACTCCCTTGTACGTGACAACACCAATCGTATCCTGTCTGGAAGAATCGGCTAAAGAGGTCAGCCATTCCGTTCTCTTTATTCTAAAGAAGGTTTCGTTTGAAAATTCAGTCAGATAGTATATCCCAACCATTAAAACTATTGCGGCTAAAAAGTATACAAGTCTTTTGCCCGCAATATAAAATCTGGGAACCAGAAACAGGTAATTGGCATAGAAAATGATCAGGTAGGTCCCGGTATTCACAAAAAACCACCATGTAAAAAGATTGCTGTTGCCCCAATAGCGCCCTCCCAGGTATTGTGGCAAAACAATCAGAATGACCCATGCCATAATATGCAGTGCAACTTTAGCAGTGTTGCCTGAAAACTTGTTTTCCATTGTATCCAACAGTCATAAACATCAATTAAGATACTAATTTACAATAATGTCAATTACAGGGGCAAAAGGAATAGAAGGATAAGCCGTTTTCATAGACAGAAACCCGTTTTTTCAGACTGAATAAGTTTTTTTACAATTGTCTGGTTATTTTTCATAAAATTGCATCATGGAATGGCTTGGTGAAATTAAAATCCGTGTCGGCAGTTTTATGCTGAAAAAGCAACTGAAGAAAAGAAAACGGAATCCTGTGGTCTGCAATTTGGCTGAAGCAAGGAAAATCGGTGTTATTTATAATGCAACCGAGCTGAACAGTTTTGAAATCATAAGAGACCTGGCAAAAAGAATTTCAGAACACGATGTTGAAGTGAGCATACTGGGCTATGTCCAAAGCAAAAACCTGATTGATCAGTATCTGTACAGAAAAGGCTTTGATTTCTTTCATAAGGGCAATCTGAACTGGTACCATAAACCCTGTTCGGATATTACGGACAAATTCATGAATGAACCTTTTGACATTCTGATCGACCTGAGCCTTGAAAACCATTATCCCATTCAGTATATTACCGCCCTTTCACCTGCCAGATTTAAAGCAGGCAGATATACCCCTGAGGATAATATTCTTGATCTGATGATTGATATAGAAAAGGAAAAAGCAGAGATGAGGAAGCTGCAGTCTGAGATATATTCCGGAAAACCTGAAAATTTTAAAGAAAGAAATTTTGATCCTGATATGACAAAAAAGACAGAATCTGAGCTTCAGCTTAACTTTCTGATAAATCAGCTCCTACACTACCTTTTGATCATCAAAAAAGACAATTCATGATGAAGAAAAGACTTACAGGTACAGGTGTTGCTATAGTGACACCTTTCAGAAATGATCGCAGCATCGACTTTCCATCGCTCGGTAAGCTCATAGACCATATTGTCGAAGGCCGGGTGAACTATGTGGTTGTCCTGGGCACTACCGGTGAATCTGTCACCCTTTCAAAAGATGAAAAGAAAGCGGTTGTCAGTTTTGTGCTGGAATCTGTCAACGGCAGAATTCCCGTTGTTATTGGTATCGGAGGCAACAATACGCAGGACGTCGTTGATGCCATCAGTCATTTTGACTGCGAGGGTGTGAGCGCATTGCTTTCCGTTGCCCCCTATTACAACAAGCCATCCCAAAATGGAATATACATGCATTATAAAGCCATTGTGCAGGTGTCCCCGGTCCCGGTCATCCTGTACAATGTACCCGGAAGGACCGGATCAAATATAGCTGCTGAAACCACGGTAAAACTTGCACGCGATTTCAGGAACATCATCGCCGTCAAGGAAGCTTCGGGCAATTTTAGCCAGATCATGCAGATCCTTAAAGAAAAACCTGATGATTTTCTGGTGATTTCCGGTGATGATGCACTTACACTGCCCATGATATCGCTGGGGGCCTCAGGTGCCATATCCGTTATAGCAAATGCTTATCCGAAAGAGTTTTCGGACATTGTTAATCATGCTTTAAGGAACAATTTTCCCGAAGCTGCAGCATTACAGTACAAATTGCTCGGTATGATGTCAGCATTGTTTGAAGAAGGCAGCCCTTCAGGCATTAAAGCAGTACTGGAAATCTTAAAAATTGCACAGAACCATGTCCGTCTTCCCCTTGTTCCCGTAAGTGAAAAACATTACAGGAAGTTACAGGGACTGGTCAAAGCTCTGGCTGAATGAATCCGGATCAACCCTTTGTTGCCATGGAAGGTGCACCATGGCAATGTTTGTATTTCTTCCCGCTGCCGCAGGGACAGGGATCGTTCCTTCCGACTTTCTTCTCCACCCTTACGGGTTGGACATGTTCTTCTTTTCTCCTTCCTTCTGAATGTTCACGCTGAAATTCACGTTTTTGTGCTTCGAGATTGCTGTAGTCCGTTCGTCTGGGTCCCTGAGCACGTTGTATACCGCTTGAATCGCGAACTGGGATCTGACCCCGGATCAGTATGCCGGTCACATCTTTGTTGACCTTGTCGATCATGTTCCTGAAAAGTTCAAAAGACTCGAACTTATAGATCAGCAGAGGATCCTTCTGCTCATATGTGGCGGTCTGGACAGACTGCCTCAAATCATCCAGTTCACGCAAATGCTCTTTCCATGCATCATCAATGACATGGAGGATAATGTTTTTTATGTACGATTTTGCAAGTTCCTCGCCGTTTGTATGATAGGCCTTCTCGAGGTTGGTTACAATATTGTATACTTTTGTACCATCTGTGATCGGTACGACAATATTGTCATATTGTTTTCCCTGTTTTTCATAAACCTCCTTAACGACCGGGAAAACCTGTTTTGAAATAAGTGACTGTTTTCTCTGAAAGGTTTCTCTTAAAGTTCTGTATAATTTGTCGGTGATCTCTACAGGTGATAATTTGATGTAATCCTTATCCAGAAATGGGGTTTCCACTGACAAATAACGAAAAACATTATACCGGAATTCTTCAAAGTCGACTGTTCCGTGACCCTGTTCAACAATACTCTCACATACATCATACATCATACTTGCTACATCCACCTCAATACGTTCACCAAACAATGCATGTTTTCTTTTTGTATAGATCACTTCGCGCTGGGAGTTCATCACATCATCATATTCAAGCAACCGCTTTCTGATCCCGAAGTTGTTTTCCTCAACTTTCTTCTGCGCCCTTTCTATGGACTGTGTGATCATTTTTGCCTGAATGGGTTCTCCTTCCGACCATCCCATACGCGCCATCCAGCCAGCGATCCGGTCTGAAGCAAAAAGCCGCATCAGGTCATCTTCAAGAGATACATAGAATTGCGAAGAACCCGGATCTCCCTGGCGGCCGGCACGACCCCGCAATTGCCGGTCCACGCGCCTGGATTCATGCCTTTCTGTGCCGATGATGGCCAGACCACCCGCCGTTCTGACTTCTTCACTGAGTTTGATGTCAGTGCCTCTTCCCGCCATATTTGTGGCAATTGTAACTGTCCCGCTTTTCCCTGCTTCAGCAACGATCTCGGCTTCACGCTGGTGCAATTTGGCATTCAGCACATTATGCTTGATGCCTTTCAGTTTAAGCATCCTGCTTAGCAATTCCGAAATCTCTACTGATGTAGTTCCCACCAGTACGGGTCGTCCGTGATCATGCAGGTTCAGGATCTCTTCAATGACAGAATTGTATTTTTCCCTTTTGGTCCTGTATACCAAATCATCCCTGTCATCCCGGACTACCGGAAGGTGCGTTGGGATCACAACGACATCCAGCTTGTAAATGTTCCATAACTCTCCCGCTTCCGTCTCAGCTGTTCCGGTCATACCTGCAAGCTTTCTGTACATCCTGAAATAGTTCTGCAATGTGATCGTGGCAAAGGTTTGTGTTGCTGCTTCAACCTTAACCCTTTCCTTTGCCTCGATTGCCTGATGAAGTCCCTCGGAATACCTCCTCCCCTCAAGAATGCGGCCTGTCTGTTCATCGACGATCTTCACCTTATTGTCCATCACTACATAATCAACATCACGTTCGAACATGGTATAAGCCTTAAGCAGCTGATTAACCGTATGGATGCGGTCAGATTTTATTGCATAGTCCTGCAGAATCTGATCTTTCTTGGTGAGTTTATCTGCAGGTGACAGATCAGATTTTTCAAGTTCGGCGATCTCTGAACCAACATCAGGCATGATGAAAAAATTTGCATCATCTGCAGAACCCGTTATCAGGTCAATTCCCTTTTCAGTCATTTCGACAGAATTCAGCTTTTCATCAATGATAAAATACAGATCATCCGTAACTTTAAACATATTCTTGCTGTTCTCCTGCATATAGAAGTTTTCGGTCTTCAGCAACAGGGCTTTGTTTCCCTGTTCACTCAGGAACTTGATCAGTGGTTTGCTTTTTGGCAATCCTTTAAAAGCCTGCAGCAGCTTAAATCCTCCGTCTTCCGTTTTATCTTCGCTGATGAGCTTTTTTGCTTCGGCCAGAAAATTAGATGCCAGATTGCGCTGCGCATTCACCAGCTTTTCGACTTGTGGTTTGAATTCCTCAAATGACTGAATGTCTCCTTTGGGAACCGGACCGGAAATGATCAAAGGCGTTCTTGCATCGTCGATCAATACCGAGTCAACCTCATCGACAATGGCATAGTTGTGTTTCCGTTGAACCAGATCGGACGGATTAATGGCCATATTATCGCGCAGGTAATCAAAACCGAACTCGTTGTTGGTACCATAGGTAATGTCTGCCAGATATGCTTTCCTTCTTGATTCGGAATTTGGCTGATGTTTGTCAATGCAATCCACAGTAAGTCCGTGAATTTCAAAGACAGGTCCCATCCATTCTGAATCCCGTTTGGACAGATAGTCATTTACCGTAACAATATGAACTCCCTTACCCGCCAGTGCATTCAGAAATACCGGCAACGTAGCGACAAATGTTTTGCCCTCACCTGTGGCCATTTCCGCGATTTTACCCTGATGCAGCACAACACCTCCGATCAGCTGTTCATCATAATGGACCATATCCCATGTCGTCGGATTGCCCCCGGCAATCCATGTTTTCAAATACCTTGCTTTGTTGCCGACGATCTGAACACTGTCACGTTTAGCGGCAAGCTCTTTATCAAAATCATTGGCTGTTACTTCTATATAATCATTTTCCTTGAACCTGCGTGCCGTTTCTTTTACGATTGCAAAAGCCACAGGAAGTATATCCATGAGTGCTGTTTCAGTCTTTACGGCAATCTCATTTTCGATTTTGTCAATTTCGTTGTAGAACTCTTCCACTTTTTCCACTTCCAATGTCCCCGGCTCAATCTCCTGTTTCAGTTGCACGATCCGATCTTCATCTTCACGAATATTACCGCGGATGTATTCTTTCAGTTCTGAAGTTTTTGCGCGCAACTGATCATTCCCGAGCAATACTATTTTCTCGTATTCTTCGTGAATTTCACGCAACTGAGGTAATATCGCCTTAATATCACGCTGTGACTTACTTCCGAAAAACTTCTTTAAAAC
This sequence comes from Bacteroidales bacterium, assembly GCA_016926205.1. Lineage (GTDB taxonomy): Bacteria > Bacteroidota > Bacteroidia > Bacteroidales > UBA10428 > UBA5072. The sequence continues at coordinate 10,577 of JAFGPB010000021.1, read as the reverse complement.
GTTTCCTAGTTCCATATTATCTTCTGTTCTGCATATTGCAAAAATAAACCATTTCAAACGGTTTTACCAGCATTTATGATTTCATATTCCTGATGATTTCATTGGCAAATTCCGAACATCTGAGCCTGGTGGCACCGGGCAGAAGCCTTTCAAAATCATAGGTCACTTTTCCGGCTTTAATGGATTTCTGCAATCCTTTAATGATCAGTTCACCGGCAGCGTCCCAACCGAGGTATTCCATCATCATCACACCTGACAATATCAATGATCCGGGATTTACCATATCCTTTCCGGCATATTTGGGTGCTGTGCCATGAGTGGCCTCAAAAACAGCATGTCCGGTCTCATAATTGATGTTGGCTCCCGGAGCAATTCCTATTCCTCCCACGATTGCGGCAAGGGCATCCGAAATATAATCTCCGTTCAGGTTCAGGGTGGCAATAACAGAATATTCAGCGGGTCTCGTAAGAATTTGCTGTAAAAAAGCATCTGCAATGACATCCTTAATAAGGATCTCTTCCCCTGAATCCGGATTTTTCATGCTGCACCATGGACCTCCGTCAATTTCAACCGCATTGAATTCGTTCTTTACCAGCTGATAGCCCCAGTCACGAAATGCTCCCTCCGTGTATTTCATGATGTTTCCTTTATGAACCATTGTCACAGAAGGCAGCCGGTGCCTGATGCAGTAACGGATGGCAGACCTTATCAGTCTTTCAGTACCCTCCCTTGAAACAGGTTTGATTCCAATGGAAGAGGATTCCGGAAAACGGATTTTTGTAACACCCATTTCACGAACCAGAAAGTCAATGACTTTTTTTACCGGATCGGATCCGGACATCCATTCAATTCCAGCATAAATATCTTCCGAATTTTCCCTGAAGATGACCATACTTGTATGTGCTGGATTTTTAACGGGAGAAGGCACACCCTCGTAATATCTGATGGGCCTGAGACATACATAGAGATCAAGTATCTGCCGCAGGGCAACATTCAAGGACCGTATGCCTCCGCCCACGGGCGTGGTGAGAGGCCCCTTGATGGCCACAAGATATTCTCTGATTGTATCCAGTGTTGCATCGGGCAACCATTCACCAGATGCCTGGAAGGATTTCTCTCCGGCCATCACCTCCTTCCATAAAATCTTGCGCTTTCCGGCATAAGCATTTCCGACTGCTGCATCGAATACACGGACGGCAGCCGCCCAGATATCCGGACCGGTTCCGTCACCTTCGATATAGGGAATGACAGGATGATCGGGCACGATCAGTGTTCCGTTCTGATTGTATATTCTTTTTCCTTCCATTTGAGGCCTGTGATTTGTGTTCTGATCTATTCCAGTTCCAGGTTTAGAGTTTCCTTTAATTTTGACAGTACTGGATTTTTCTTGTTCATATGGACAAATTTCTCATCATTTGTATATAATTTGACATGATCTCCCTCAGCAGTTTCGGAAATTGATATTTCAACCGAGACTTCCCGATTTTGCAATTCACGCTGCAGAAATCTTTCCAATTCTGTTCTTGTGTTCTTATTAAATTCTTCAAGCTGTGCCTGATTGCTTAACGTTATTCTGATTCTGTTCCCCGGGAAGATTTCCGGTCGGGTGCATTTAAGCGCAACAGACATTCTGGGCCTGATCTTTCGGATCTGATCCGCGTATGCTGTCCAGCACATCTGCAGAAACTCCTCTGATATCGTTCCTTCACTATAACCCGAACCGTGATGATCTTCAGGCAATTCCATGCCAACCTCATCCGGTTCCTGATCACCTTCAGTATGCTCCTCCGGTTTTGCTGCCAGTGCTTTTTTTATGGATATGTTCTTACCGGAAACCGTGTACTTATTACCCGGTTCATTAATTATCGCCTTGGGTATAACGTTGTGATGCTCTTCTGTGATCCTTGCATTCTCTTTTGCCTTGTTTCCGGAAGATGAAGCGATTTCTGGAACAAATATCTGATCTTTTTTAAGATTCAGGTTTTTTTTTTCAGCATTTAGATTGCTGAGTCTGATCAGTGCCAGTTCAACATGAAACCGCTGATTCTTGCTTGATTTATAACCGACTTCACATTGGTTGCAGATTTCAAGTGCCTGAAACAAAAATTCAGGAGTGCATAAAGAAGCCTGTTTCATGTACCGGTCCTTCATCGTTTCACCCGCTTCCAGCAATTGAATGGTTTCCACATCATGACTCACCAGAAGATCGCGAAAATGTCCTGACAAACCGCCTATGAAATGGAATCCGTCAAAACCTTTTGAAAGGATCTCATCAAAGATCAACAATGCGTTTGCAGTCAATCGATCCAGAAAAGCTTCCGTCAGCCTGAAATAGTACTCATGGTTAAGCACATTGAGGTTATCCACAACCTCCTTGTAGGTGATGTTATTACCGGTAAAACTTACAGTCTGGTCGAAAATCGATAAGGCATCACGCAGGGAACCTTCTGCTTTGACGGCAATCACATGCAATGCATCTTTTTCATATCTTACATTTTCTGAATCTGCAATCTTCATCAGATAGGTTATGATATCTTCTGCTCTGATCCTGTTGAAGTCAAAAACCTGGCAACGTGAAAGAATGGTAGGAAGTATCTTATGCTTTTCAGTCGTTGCCAGTATAAATATTGCGTGCAGGGGCGGTTCTTCAAGTGTTTTCAGGAAAGCGTTGAAAGCCGACTGGGACAACATGTGCACTTCGTCGATGATGTATATGCTGTATTTCCCTACCTGGGGGTGAATTCGCACTCTTTCAATCAGACTGCGAATGTCATCGACAGAATTGTTGGAAGCAGCATCAAGTTCATGAATGTTAAATGACCTGGATTCATTAAAGGCCATACAGGATTCACATGTTCCGCATGCTTCTGCGGAATCGTCAAGATTGTAACAATTCAGGGTCCGTGCAAGAATACGCGCGCAGGTTGTTTTTCCCACACCCCGTGGTCCACAGAACAAATACGCGTGCGCAATTTGTCCTGTTCTGACGGCATTTCTGAGTGTGGCGGTCACAGCGGATTGTCCGATAACGGCATCAAAAGACACAGGTCTGTATTTCCGGGCAGATACAATATAATTAGCCATATATATGAACTTAAAGTGCAAAGATATCTATTTCTGACATCATATCGGGATCAGAGACAGATAACAATGAACATTTTTCGAACATACACAACCTCTTTAATCGTGTCAAAGAATCTGTTCGACACCAACCCTGAACTATTCATCAATTAAAGTTCAGTGTAACCCGGGAGCAATCGTATACATAATTGAAAACAAATCTTTTAAGCGTTAAAATCATGTCGTACGACTGGAGCAACCGGACCATACTGATCACAGAAGATGACGAAATGAATTACCGTTATCTGGAACTGATCTTTGCTAGGTTTACAAGAATCAAAGTCATCTGGGCCATTAACGGAAGAATGGCAATAGATTATTGTAAGATTTATAAATATATTGACATTGTGATCATGGATTTGCAACTGCCTGTAGTGGACGGACTCGAAGCTGTAAGGCAGATCAAATCATTCAAGCCCGAGCTTCCCATTATCGCACACACCGCCAATACATACAGCGATGAAATCGAGCAGTGTCTGGCAGCAGGGTGCGATGATTACGTTTCAAAACCTGTCAGCATTGAAGATTTGCTCAGCCGCATTGCAAATTTGCTGAATCCTGTCGCCACCCGTTAAGTTGCAAGTATCTTGACAGCCATTTCGAATTCCTTCCTCATCAAATTCTTGACGGGCCATTGATTTTAACAGCCTGCAGTTTCAGCATTCGTTTTTTTATTTTATATTGGTCCTGAAATAAAAAACATATGATATTATGAGAACTCTGCCCCGTCTTTTCGAAGATTGCGTGACCAGATACAGCAATAACGTTTTTCTGCTGGAAAAAAGCAATAATAATTACAAAGGCACAACCTTTAAAGAAGTACAGGAAAAAGTTCATTATTTCGCAGCCGGACTTATGCAGCTGGGAATAAAAAAAGGAGACCGGATCGCATTGCTTTCGGAGAACAGAAATGACTGGGTGATCTGTGAGCTCGGTATTTTTTTTGCAGGTGCAGTTGATGTACCCCTTTCTGTGAGACTCTCGGAACCTGCCGATCTCATTTTCAGGCTGAATCATTCTGAAGCAAAATACATCATTGTATCAAAAAACCAGGCAAAAAAGATTTTTCCGCTTAAACAGGACCTCGGAGCACTGGAAAAAATTATTCTTCTTGATGAAACGGAACACAATGAGGATTTTGTTTTATATTATCACGATATCATTGAAAGTGGCAGGGAATTCCTCAGGAAGCATGCCATCCAATTGCAGGAAAGATGGCAGTCCGTCACTGAGAACGATTATGCAAACATCTGTTACACTTCCGGAACGACGGCAGATCCCAAGGGTATTGTACTGAGCCACCGGAATTATACCGCCAACATCGAACAGTCCCTGAGCCTTTTTACCATACCCATGTTCTGGACTACCCTTCTGATCTTACCCTGGGACCATTCGTTCACACATACATGCGGCATCTATACACTCATGTCATGTGGAGCAAGTCTTGCCTCCGTTCAGGTCGGATCGACACCTATGGAAACCCTGAAGAACATTCCCGTGAATATTAAGGAAAACAGGCCTTACCTGCTGTTGAGCGTACCTTCACTGGCGAAGAACTTCAGGAAGAACATTGAAAAAGGTATCAGGGAAAAAGGACAGGCAGCAGTGAAACTGTTCAATGCCGGACTGAAGATCGCACATCTTTACAACGGCACGGGATTCAATAAGGGCAAAGGATTCAGGATCCTTTTAAAGCTTCTTAATGATATTTTTGATCTAATAATTTTCAGGAAAATCCGTGAAAATTTTGGCGGCAGGCTTGAATATTTTATTGGTGGTGGCGCATTGCTTGACATCGACCTGCAAAAATTCTTTTATGGCATTGGAATTCCCATGTACCAGGGGTACGGACTTACGGAGGCTTCACCCGTGATATCGGCGAATACGCCTGCAAGGCATAAGATGGGTTCATCGGGAACCCTGGTCGATAATATCGACGTTAAGATCTGCGATGATGAAGGCAGGGAGGTTCCGGTCGGCGAACCGGGAGAAATTGTCGTGAAAGGAGAGAATGTAATGGTGGGTTACTGGAAAAATCCTCAGACGACACAGGAAACAATCAGGGACGGATGGTTGTATACTGGCGATCTGGGTTATTTCGACCGTGACGGATTCCTGTATGTCCTGGGCAGATTTAAAAGTCTTTTGATCAGTGATGACGGGGAAAAATACAGTCCCGAAAGCATTGAAGAGTCAATCGTTCAGCATTCGGATTTTATTGATCAATGTGTCCTTTACAACAATCAGAATGCTTATACCAGTGCATTGATATATCCGGATGTCGCTTCAATTATGTCCTATATGAAAAAACATGGTATTGAGGCAAATGCAGACATGCCCGGATTGATCATTCAGCTGATCAGTTTTCAGATCAATCAGTTTCTGAAAGGGGGTAAGTTTGATGGTATGTTCCCGTATCGTTGGCTGCCCGCAAGTTTCGCCCTTATTGATGAAGGTTTTACCGAAGAGAACCGGTTGTTGAACAGTACCTTAAAAATTGTAAGGCCCCGGATCCTGGAACGTTATATGGAACGCCTGAATTACATGTACACACCACAGGGCAAAAACATAATTAATGAAACCAACATCAGCACATTATTAAAACTCTTGCAGTAAAGTGCCCAACTGTACAAACTTACCCGGCATTATCCGCTTGTCCCAAATGTTATGGTGAGTGTATTTCTTTGGTTGTGTATTCATAATTAATGGATCTGCTTTATTAACTTTGCCTCTTTTAGCAACCTCCTCAACCGGATTGAACAAGTCATGAACAAACCAGATATAATAGACCTGCTGTCTGAAAGGATCCTGTTGCTTGACGGAGCAATGGGAACACTTATACAGAAACTCCGGTTTGGGGAAAACGACTATCGCGGAAAACGGTTCGGTGACCACAGGAGCAACCTGAAGGGAAATCATGATGTCCTTTCCCTCACACAACCGGAAGCGATAAAGCAGATACACCTTGAATACCTGAATGCAGGCGCGGATATTATCGAGACCAACACATTCAACGCAAATGCAATATCCCAGTCCGATTATGCACTGAGCAGCTTTGTATACGAAATGAATTATGAATCAGCAAGGATCGCCGCCGTTGCAGCGCATGATGTTACCAGTCGCAATCCCTCAAAACCCAGGTATGTTGCAGGTTCACTCGGACCGACCAACAAAACGGCATCCCTTTCGCCTGATGTGAATGATCCGGGTTTCCGGGCCGTCACCTTTGATGATCTGGTTGCTGCATACGGAGAACAGGCCCGGGCGTTGATGGAAGGTGGTGCCGATCTGCTGCTCATCGAAACCGTTTTCGATACACTCAATGCAAAGGCTGCGTTATACGCGATTGATGAGCTTTTCAAAAATAAGAGGAAAAGACTGCCTGTCATGATTTCAGCCACAATAACGGATGCAAGTGGCAGAATGCTGTCCGGACAAACGATCGAAGCATTTCTTCATTCCGTATCCCATGCCCGGCCCCTGAGCGTCGGCGTGAATTGTGCCCTCGGGGCAAAAGAAATGCTTCCCTATGTACGCGAACTGGCGGATAAATCGCCTTATTTTACCAGCGCCCATCCCAATGCCGGACTTCCCAACCAGTTCGGTGAATATGACGATACACCCGGAAGCATGAAAGCGCTTTTCACGGATTATCTTGAAAACAAATGCCTGAATATTCTTGGAGGCTGCTGCGGAACTACTCCTGAACATATTAAAGCTTTTGCTGAACTTGCATCGGCCTATCCGCCCCGGAACATCCCGGCGTTGCAGACCGTCACCTGTGTCAGCGGACTCGAAACCCTGAAAATCACCAGTGAGAGCAATTTTGTCAATGTAGGTGAGCGAACGAATGTTGCAGGTTCTGCAAAATTTGCCAGGCTGATACGCGAGGAAAAATTCGAGGAAGCTGTCGCCATAGCGCGTGACCAGGTTGAAGGCGGCGCACAGATACTGGATATTTGCATGGATGATGCCATGCTGGATGCGGAGCAATGTATGGTGCGTTACTTAAACATGCTTGCTTCCGAACCGGAGATCGCAAAATTGCCGTTTATGATCGATTCATCCCAATGGTCGGTCCTGGAAGCAGGATTGAAATGTGTTCAGGGCAAACCGGTTGTGAATTCCCTGAGCCTGAAAGAAGGAGAAGAAGTTTTCCTTTCATATGCCGGGAAGGTGAAGCAATATGGTGCTGCCATCGTGGTCATGGCTTTTGATGAACAAGGTCAGGCGGATACATATGAACGCAGGATCTCGATCTGCGAGCGAGCATACCGGTTATTGACCACAAAAGCAGAATTTGCACCGGAAAACATCATTTTTGATCCCAATGTTCTTGCCATCGGCACAGGTTTAGAGGAACACAACAATTATGCTGTGGATTTCATCAGGACGGTGACCTGGATCAAGGAGAACCTGCCGCATGCAAAGGTAAGCGGGGGTATCAGCAACCTTTCCTTTGCTTTCAGAGGCAACAATATCATTCGGGAAGCCATGCATTCGGTTTTTCTTTACCACGCCATCAGGGCAGGTCTGGATATGGGCATAGTCAATCCCGGTATGCTTGCAGTTTACGACGAACTTCCTGCTGATCTGCTTGAACTGACTGAAGATGCGGTGTTAAACCGGCGGAAGGATGCCACGGAACGCCTGATTGAGTATGCAGGTAAAAACCAGATCAGCAGGGCTAGAGAGGACAAAGCACTTGAATGGCGTTCCATGGATCTGGAGGACAGGATCAATCATGCGATCATCAAAGGAATTACGGATTATATCGAAGAAGATGTTCTTGAGGCAAGAGAAAAATATCCGAAGGCCCTTCACGTGATTGAAGGTCCTCTGATGAACGGTATGTCAGTCGTGGGTGATCTTTTTGGTGAAGGCAAAATGTTTCTTCCCCAGGTGGTTAAAAGTGCCCGGGTGATGAAAAAGGCAGTGTCTGTCCTTCAGCCTTTCATTGAACAGGAAAAGGATACGGATCCGGGATCCGGGATCCGTTCAGCCGGTAAGATTCTGCTGGCCACGGTAAAGGGCGATGTGCACGACATAGGCAAGAACATTGTCGGCATCGTACTTTCATGTAACAATTATGAGGTAATTGACCTCGGTGTGATGGTCCCGACGGAAAAGATCATCAGGGAGGCCCTCAACAACAAAGTTGATATCATCGGATTAAGCGGACTGATCACACCTTCCCTCGAAATCATGGCGGATGCTGCCAAACAGCTTGAAAAACAGCATGTAAATATTCCCTTGCTGATCGGTGGTGCAACAACTTCCAAAATACATACTGCAGTGAAAATAGCGCCACATTATCACGGACCGGTCGTACATGTGAAAGATGCTTCAAAAAGTGTCGGAGTTACCGGCAACCTGCTGTCCGCATCCAAAAACAGGTCATTCGAAAGGCTGATGCGGGATGAATATGAAGAATTGCGCAGGACATACGAGGGCGTGAAAAAAAGGACCGAATACATTACACTTGAAGCAGCCAGGCAAAACAGACTTAAGATTGACTGGGACCAGGAACCAATCAATATCCCACGGTTTACGGGAATTAAAATATATAAGAATTATTCGGTTGAAGAGATCCGGCGATACATCAACTGGGTTTTCTTTTTTGTCGTATGGCAATTGAGAGGCAGGTTTCCGGACATCCTGAATGATCCTGAAAAGGGATCCGAGGCAAGAAAGCTTTATGATGACGCGATTGCGTTTCTTGACTGGATTTCCGTTGAAGGACGTATAACTGCAAATGCGGTGATTGGAATTTTTCCAGCCAATGCTGTGGGTGATGACATTGAGGTTTACAGGGACCATACCCGGCAGGAAGTTCAGACACGTTTTTGCAACCTCAGGAATCAGGAATTGAAGACCAACGGCTTGGAAAATTTATGCCTGTCCGATTTCATTGCACCGAAATCCAGCGGACTGGAAGACTACATCGGGGCATTTGCCGTCACTGCCGGTCTGGGTACAGAATCGATGATACGGGAATTTGAGAGCAAGCAGGACGACTATCGTATCATTATGGTCAAAGCACTGGCCGACAGACTGGCGGAAGCCTTTACCGAGCTGATACATGAAAAGGTGAGAAAAGAATTGTGGGGATACGCTCCGGATGAAAACCTGTCCCCCGAAGCTCTTCTGCTGGAAAGATACAGGGGAATCAGACCTGCCCACGGGTATCCCGCCTGTCCGGATCATTCTGAGAAACAAATGCTGTTCCGTTTGCTCGATGCTGAACACAATACGGGAATTACGCTTACCGAAACATTTTCAATGAATCCCCCTGCATCTGTAAGCGGACTTATTTTTGCGCATCCGCGTTCAAAATATTTTCATGTAGGCAAAATCAGCAGGGATCAGGCTTCAGATTATGCCTTCAGAAAAGGCCTGTCATTGAGGCGGATAGAAAATCTTCTGGCATCAAATTTGAATTACAGATAACAAAGCCCGCAAACGCACCGTATATAATGTATCAGTAAGCAGATCATGAAGATCCGGGAAATTATGCAACATACGGATAGGACATTCTCATTTGAGTTTTTCCCTCCCAAAGACGAGATCTCGGCAGTTGATTTCGGAATTAATGTAGGCCAGCTTGTTAAGCTCAATCCCTCATTTGTCTCTGTAACCTATGGAGCAGGAGGTTCAAGCCAGGAAAAAACTTTTGCACTGGTCGACTACCTTCAGAACAAAATCGGACTGACAACCGTGGCACATTACACTTGCGTGGGTTCTGACAGGGATAAGATCTTTAGTGATATGCTGAACCTTCAAAAGCTTGGTGTTGAAAACCTGATGCTCCTCAGGGGAGATCCACCGAAAGGATCCGTTTCTTTTCAGGCTCCAAAAGACGGATTTTCACATGCCAGTGATCTGATCCGTTTTGTCAGGAAACATTATGCTTTTTCAATAGGCGGGGCAGCATATCCCGAAAAACATCCTGAAGCGCAAACTCTGGAGGAAGACATCGGACATCTGAAAAACAAATACAATTCAGGCACTGATTTCCTGATCACACAACTGTTCTTCGAAAACGACGCATATTTCAGTTTTGCCAGGCGCGCCCGTGAGAGCGGTATAAAATGCAGGATCATACCCGGGATCATACCCATCACCAGCTATGCTCAGGTCAACAGGTTCGCTGATATGACCGCCGCCCGCATCCCTGCTGAATTGCATGAAAAGCTTGAAAGGTACAAAGACAATCCTGAGAAATCATATCAGACCGGTGTCGACTTTGCCATCAGGCAATGTATGGATCTCCTTGACAGAGGCGCCCCCGGAATTCATTTCTATACGCTGAACAAATCCCGTGCGGCAGTCGAAGTCTTCGAATCACTGCACCTCTGATCTGAACCCCATTCAGATATGTTTGTAAAGCACATTCATGCTTTCAATTTTGCCCGCAATGTATGTGTTTTTGATCAGGGTCCCTGCATATCTGTATT
>JAFGPB010000020.1 GCA_016926205.1 Bacteroidales bacterium | reverse complement strand
CGTTCAAGTTTGCACCAGACTTCATACCGCTCATCAAACAGATGGTTGATTCTTAAATGGGGGGTATTTCCAATCGTTTCAAGGATGTTTCCGGCCTTCATATTCTTTATTTTCGGGTATTTTATATCACATAGTTTATGGCATCATCATTCTCTTTGCTTTCCCTGATCACGACCTTGCTTTCATGGTAAACTACGGAATAGGGAGGCACACTTTTGGTAAGCCAGACGTTACCGCCAATTACGGTATCATGACCGATCACGGTCTCGCCACCCAGAATGGTGCTTCCCGAATACACGATCACATTGTCTTCGAGGGTCGGATGCCTTTTTTTCCCTCGCATGCTTTTGGAAACCGACAATGCTCCCAGAGTAACTCCCTGGTATATTTTCACATTGTTGCCAATGACGGTGGTTTCTCCGATGACGATCCCCGTTCCGTGATCGATGAAAAAATGTTCACCAATGAGGGCGCCGGGATGAATTTCAATGCCGGTCACACTATGAGCGTGCTCACTGATCATCCGGGGGAGATAGGGTATTTTGAGCTTAAACAGCTCATGCACCAGCCGGTACACAGCTATGGCATAGAAACCGGGATAATACAGGATCACGCTTTCACGGCTCCTGGCAGCAGGATCAAAATCAACAAAAAGCTTTGCGTCCTTGATCAGGCTCTCATAGATCGAAGGAATGGTTTGAAAGAACTTCCGGTTTATGCTGGCAATGGAATCTTCAAGGACAGGTTCCAGTGGCACCAGGATGTCTTTCAGGTCAATCTGCAATTGTGCAAGGCTCAGCTCGATCAGGGGAAGATTGCATTTCCTGTCAACCTTAAAAGGGAACAAAAAATAGATCAGGTTATCAATGAAATTCTGTGCTTTGGTCATGGACGGAACTTCTTTCCTGAATTCATTGTACTGTTCAAGAAGGTACTGAGGAAAATCTTCAATGGTGATCATAACATGAAATCTTTAAGCAAAGGTAATAATTTCGGATAAAAAAGTCCGGATTTTCATCATAAAGTTCCCCTGTGGATTAAAGGTTTTCAAGCTTATTGAAAGAAGTGATCAGTCCCCGGATCACAGCCGAGCTTAATCCCTGGTGTTCCATTTCATTCAGTCCGGAAATGGTAATTCCCTGGGGAGTTGTCACCTTGTCAATTTCCCTTTCCGGATGGTTATTGGTCTCGAGAATCAGTCTGGCAGCTCCTTTTACGGTTTGAGCCGTAATGAGCTGTGACATCTCCGAGTTGAAGCCGATTTCAATTCCCCCCTGCGACATGGCACGCATGAACCGCAATGCAAAAGCAATGCCACATGCCCCCACCACAGTGGCAGCACCCATCATTTCTTCAGGGATAATCAGGGTTTTTCCGAGTTTTCCGAAAATGGACAGGATCTGATGCTCGATTTCCACGGTGGTGTTCTTATAGGAAATGCACGTCATGGATTCACATATTTCCAGGGCAGTATTTGGCATGATCCTGAAGGTTGGAAGCATACCGAATGCGGATTCGATCTCTTTATGACGGACTCCCGTTATGGTGGAGATGATGATGTGTTGCGGGCCGACTGCATCCTTTATTTCCCCGGAAAGACTTTCAAACTGTTGGGGTTTTACGGACATCACAAGCAGCTGGGAATTTCCGACGGCTTCCTTGTTGTCGGTGGTCACCTGAAAACCCAATGACTGAAGATAACTGATGCGGGAATCCCTTTTTTCGGTAATGATGAATTCATCATAGGCATATTGTCCGGAGGAAATCATTCCTTTGGCAAGGGAAGTGCCAAGATTTCCTCCCCCCAGAATTGCCAGTTTCAATTTTTTCATTTTTATAGTTTTGAAAAAGAATTACATACGTATAGCTTTTATACCAGGTAATTCCTTTCCTTCAATGTATTCGAGCATGGCACCGCCTCCGGTTGAAACATAACTGACTTCATCGGCAAGCTTGTTCTTGTTGACCGCAGCCACAGAATCACCTCCGCCCACCAGACTGAATGCACCCCCGGCGGTTGCATCAGCAATTGCCCTGGCAATGGCAGATGTACCTGCAGAGAATTCAGGCATTTCGAAAACACCCATCGGACCGTTCCACAAAATAGTCTTTGAATTTTTAATAATGTCGGAGAAAAGTCTGACAGATTCCTCACCGATATCCAGTCCAAGCCATCCATCGGGTGTTTCACCGATCTTTGAATGTGATGTCCTGGCATTGGCTTCAAATTTATCAGCATTGACGGCATCAACGGGCAATATTACTTTTACGTTGTTTTCAACTGCTTTTTGAAGGATGCTCAGTGCGAGATCAAGCTTGTCTTCTTCGCAAAGTGAGTTACCGATTTTGCCACCCTGTGCTTTAACAAAAGTATAAGCCATACCCCCGCCAATGATCAGGTTGTCGATACGTGGCAGCAAATTTTCTATAACCATTATTTTATCCGATACTTTTGCTCCTCCCATAATGGCAGTGAAAGGTTTCTGGGAGGAATGGAGCACCTTATCCATCGCATTCAACTCAGCCAAAATCAGATATCCGAACATCTTGTTCTCGTCTGAAAACAGGTCCGCAATCAGTGCAGTGGATGCATGTGCCCGGTGTGCCGTCCCAAAGGCATCATTGACATAACAATCGGCATAAGAAGCCAGTTTTGCAGTGAATTCTTTCTGCGATTTCTTTACTGCTTCCCTGGCAGCCTTTTTATCTTCCTCCGTTATATTTTCAGGTAAATTCGGCTTGCCTTCTTCTTCAACATAAAACCTGAGGTTCTCCAGCAGCAGCAATTCGCCGGGTTTCAGGGAGGACGAAAGTTCCCTGGCCGATTCACCAATACAATCATCAGCAAACTTGATACTGGTACCGGTCAGTTTTTTCAGCGCAGGGATTACATGTTTCAGGGAATACTTTTCCTGAGCGACACCACCCGGACGGCCAAGGTGAGACATTAAAATTGCCGAACCGCCATCTTTGAGGATTTTGTTGATGGTGGGCAATGCACCCCTGATCCGTGTATCGTCGGTAACTTCAAAAGTACTCTTGTCAAGCGGCACATTAAAATCGACCCTGACAATGGCTTTCTTATTTTTAAAGTTGAAATTATCAATTGTTTGCATGTTGTTTGGTTTTGAATGGTTATTGAAACAAAGATAAAAAACTATTTTTATTTACCTTTGAACGGACCCAATTTGGTAACCTGAAAAACCCCTGTCACCAAATGTCGTCCTGATGAATTATTTATTAATTAACAGGTATTTGCAACATGTTATTCCGGAATATTATCGGACAGGAACATATAAAGAAAAGACTTATTGAAACTGTGAAGAACAACCGTACAGGTCATGCCTGGCTGTTTTTCGGTCCTGAAGGTTCCGGCAAGCTGCAGCTGGCGATTGCAGTTGCCCGGTATATATCTTGTCTGAACCGGGGGGAGACGGATTCATGTGATACCTGTTCAAGTTGCGTAAAATATAAAAAATTCATCCATCCCGACCTGCATTTCAGTTTCCCGGTAAACAAAACGAAAAATAAGGATGCAGTCATTTGTGATGAATTCTTAAAGGAATGGCGTGAATTTTTAACCCTCAGACCATACGGCGGACTTGCAGAATGGTATGAATCCATCGGACTTGACAACAAGCAGGGCTTTATCAGCACGGAAGAAAGCAGGCGCATTACATACAAGCTGAGCCTGAAAGCTTATGAATCGGATTATAAAACAGCAATTTTCTGGCAGGCGGACCGGATGCACGATCAGGGTGGAAACAGACTGTTAAAGCTCATCGAAGAACCACCTCCTGATACATTTATTTTTCTGGTGAGTGAAAAGCCCGGGCAGATATTGCCGACCCTGCGGTCACGGTGTATGAACCTTAAAATACCGGGGATCGAGGATTCGGTCATGCAGGACGTATTGACGGACAAACACGGTCTGGATAAGCAAAAGGCAGCAGAAATTGCACGGATCGCGTCTGGCAATTATCGGAAGGCAATCAGACTGATGCAGGAGCCGGAAGAATATCAATATTTTCTTAACAAATTCAGGGATTTGATGCGTTCATGTTACCGGAACAAAATACCCGACATCATAAAGATAACTGATGAGCTGGCTTCACTGAACCGGGAAAGACAGAAAACGTTTCTGGAATATGGTCTCGGACTGATACGCGAAGGTCTTGCCATGCATTATGATCAGCCCGAACTGGTTTATCTGTCAGAGGAGGAGCATGACTTCATTGCGAATTTTGCTCCTTTTATTACCGGTGATAATGTGGTGCAGTTTAAGGAAGAACTGACAAAAGCTGCCTGTGACATTGAGCGCAATGCCAACGGTAAGTATGTACTTCTTGATATGGCTTTGACTTTTGCAGAATTGTTGAAACAGGAACGGAAGTACTGAATGTACCGATCACAACTGTAAACAATCTTCAGAAATTGAATTTTTCCCGGATGTTTTTGAGGCCATTGCGGCTCACTCTGATTTGCGCACCATTCTTCAATTTCATAATATAGTTGTCTTTTGAGTAAGGTTCTATCATTGACACCTGGTCAATCTTAACGATATAGGAACGGTGTACCCGCACAAAAGCAGATGCATCGAGATGTTCCTCAAAATAGCCCATGGTTCCTTTTTTCAGGTGTTTGCCTTCATCCGTGTAAATCATCACATAATCGTCCTGGGCTTCCAGATAGTTGATCTTCCCGACCGGAATCACCCTGATTTTGTTTCCTGATTTGACCACGATGCGTTCAAGGCATTTGCTGAGAGGAATGCGGATCAGGCGGCTGATATTTTCATCGCGGCCGTAAAGATCCGAACCGGAAGAAGGAGTTTTATGGTCCGGACCTGAAAAAATTCTTAGCCTGACCTTGTTCACGGCATTGATAAGCCGTTCTTTCGGGAAAGGCTTCAACAGATAATCAACGGCATTCATTTCAAATGCCCGGATGGCATATTCATTGTGTGCCGTGATGAAGATGATCTCAGGAGGCCGGTCGACCAGTTCGAGCATTTCAAATCCATTCAGTTTCGGCATCTGGATGTCCAGAAGGACAAGATCAGGATTCAGTTCATTTATGGCTTTGATGCCCTCAAATCCGTTTTCACATTCCCTTACGATCTCGACATCCGGGAGATCTTTGAGAAAGTTTTTGATCAGTTCCCTTGACAATTCTTCATCGTCAATAACAATGGATTGAATTTTGTTCATTTACATACTTTTATTTTGGGGGATGACGATCCGGATTTCAAAAATGTTGTTCTCTTTCCGGATTGCCATCAGGTCTTCCCGGTTATAGATGATTTTCAGTCTGCTTTTTATATTTTGAAGTCCCAGTCCTGCGCCACGCGGCTGTCTCATTTCCGGATCATACTGATTTCTGACCGTGATCAGCAAAACATCAGGTTGTGGTTTACAGACCAATTCGATTGCAGAGGGTTCCGTGTTTTCATAAATGCTGTATTTAACGGCATTCTCAATAAGCGGTTGCAGGATGAGTCCGGGTAACTTCATATCAAGTGATGCTTCATCAACAGTTTCATGGACGGAAAGCCGTTTGCCAAATCTTATTTTTTCAATGTCAAGATAACGATGAATATTTTCCAGCTCTTCACGCAGGGTTGTGAATTTTTCATCTCTGTTTGCAACGGAATACCGCAGGAAATCAGAAAGTTTGATGATCATTTCCTGGGCTTTTTCAGGATGAATCATCGTAAGAGAACTAATTGAATTCAGGCTGTTAAACAGGAAATGGGGGTTGATCTGTGATTTCAGCGAATTCAGTTCCGATTCCCTTACCAGTGTTTCCAGCCTGGCTTCATTGACGAGGCTGTTTTTCATATTGCTGTAGTACACCAGCAGATAATACGCCAGGATGATCAGCCAGTAGTAGAGAATGCCTGCTGCAGATTTCCAGGGGATGGAGCTTTTAAGATAATCCGTGTAGCCGGTATCGGAATGAAACAATGAATACAAGATCAGATACTGTATCAGGAGCCATAAGGCTACAGTTGTCAGACAGGCAAAAACATGGCGGATGATAAAGTTAAAAGCTTTTTCATTGGAAGGTTTGCCGTATAACAATGGAAACCATAATCCAAGCCCTATGGCAGCGAAAAGCACATTTGCCGTCAGGCTCTCTGCGGCTGCAATGTGAACGGGGATGCGGACGTACAGCGACAGCAATACCGTATGAATACAGATCACGATCAGCCATACAAAAAAGTAGGCAATTGTTGAATTCCGGTTTTTCAGCAAAGGATTCTGCATGACATCAATCCCGGTGGTATTTAATCTGGATACCGCTTGATTTCCCCGCCTCCGAAAATTACAGTACCCTTAATAATCAGCTGGGTTTCTTCATTGGTTGGGCCTTCCGGTTTAATATAACGCTGCTTCTCACTGAATCCGCCGAAAATCGAAACCACCCTGATCTTAATGTTCCAGTCTTCCGGAGCCATAATCGTCATGCCGCCGAAAAGACAAAATACATCGATATAATTTTTACCCGGTGCGAGTTTTGCCCTGAACATATCGTAGTTCAATCCGCCAAATATGGCTGTAACCTTTCCTCCTTTAAACTGTTGGGATTTCACAACACGGTCGCCTCCGCCGAAAAATGCAAGTTCATCGAGAATATCATTTTCAGAAATGACCATGCGGGCATGCCATTCTTTATCAATTTTATGCCTGAAAATGATCAGAACACCAATAAGGATCAGCAGGGAAGGCCAGAAAATCTGCCAGAAATTGAAATGCCAGTGCATGAAGTCACGCAGATAGAAAACACCTCCGACAATAAGGAGGATGATCCCTGTGGTTTTGCTTCGCTGGCCCAGCACAAACAGCAGTCCGATGATCATGAGCAGTACTTCCCAGCGAAAGAAATACCGGCGGACCTGGTAATCAAGCAAGCCGAAGTTATCTGCCAGGAAGAACAAGCCGATCAGCACCACGCCGATACCGAGCCACAACCTGCGGTCTAAAGATGGTTTTGTTTCCATTTTTAAATCTCCTGTTTAATAAATTGTGATTTAAAAATAGTCACATTACGTGTCTTCATAAAAGACAAATCGGTAAAAGCCCGCATGTCATCGGTAAGCGGCTGTTAACGAACACCAGACACCCTGACGGTCATCGAAGCGGAGACATATGCGGGGGGCAGATGTCCTGTGCCTGACGCAACCGGAAGAAAATCTCCGTAGGAACCCGGTTCATTTCGCCTTGCCCTGATTGGCAACAGCCTCCATGGCTTTTTTAACGGCTTCCGGATCACCCAGATAATAGTGTCTGATGGGCTTAAGTTCCTCATCAAGCTCATAAACAAGCGGAACACCCGTTGGGATGTTCAGGCTGATGATCTCCTCGTCAGTCATCTTATCAAGATATTTCACGAGCGCCCTGAGACTGTTTCCATGAGCGGCGATCAGTATCCTTTTTCCTGTTCTGATGGCAGGAGCAACGGTATCATGCCAGAAAGGAAGAAATCTTTCAACGGTATCCTTCAGGCATTCGGTGGTGGGAATGTCCTCAGGATCAACATCAGTATACATGCGCTGGTTTCCCGGATACCGGGGATCGGATTTTTCAAGTTCAGGTGGTGGTATATCATAACTGCGCCTCCAGAGCTTGACTTTTTCTTCACCGTGTTTTGCTGCTGTTTCTGCCTTATTTAAACCCTGAAGCGCACCATAATGACGTTCGTTCAGTCGCCAGGTCTTGACCCACGGGATCCACAGCTGATCCATTTCTTCGAGGGCCAGCCAGAGGGTTCTCAATGCCCGTTTCAAAACAGAAACATACGCAATGTCAAATTCAAATCCGGCTTCTTTCATCATTTTACCCGATTCAATAGCTTCAGCGATACCCTGTTCAGTAAGATCCACGTCCGTCCAGCCCGTAAAGCGGTTTTCCTTATTCCAGGTACTCTCACCATGCCGTAACAATACTATTTTATACATCAGTCGGTCGGTTTAAATTATAAGGGACATGTAAGTATATGAATTGAAAGGCAAAGATAAAAAACCATTTAGAAATAACAACAATGAAGAAGTCTTTGACCAGCCACCAACGGTTTCAGACCGGGACATTGCGGAGTGCCGAAATCTTTACCGGTTATAAATCATACTTTTATCGTCACAGCAATGATAACCGAACTGAACGGTAACATGGATGATGCCGAAATGGTTCAGCAGGATATCATTGATCCGCTCCCTGATCATTTCCGTTTCACTGGTCTTCAGGTCATGGACCAGATCCGCATGGCATTCAAAATGTATCTCCTGATCAGTCAGATTCCAGGCGTGTATGTGATGAATGTTGTCAATACCCGGAATTTCTTCCAGTGCTTTTTTCACTTTTATTAGATCAAGTCCGGGCGGTGTGCTCTGCATAAGAATATCTGAAGACTCCCTGATGATCTGGTACGCCTCCTTCAACAGGTAGATTCCCAGAAAAAAAGTCACCAGCGGATCAATCCAGTAAAGACTGAAGAAATGGATCAGAACAGCCGAAATGATCACAAGCACGGATGATACGGTATCCCCGAAAAGATGCAGATAGGCCGACCTGATGTTGAGGCTGTGATTTTTATGTTTTCTCAGCAGGAAGACGGAAACCAGGTTGGCCAGAAAGCCTGCCACTGCAACAATGAACATCACAAGACCTTTGATGGGCTCCGGGTCACGCAGGCGGTGATACGCCTCCACAAACAGATAAATGACAATGACGGTCAGTACAACAGCATTAAAAAGTGCGGCAAGGATCTCAATGCGTTTGTAGCCAAAAGTCTTTTTTGCGGAATATTTGCGTTTGCTGACCAGATTGGCTATATAGGCGATTAATATGGCAAATGCATCCCCAAGGTTGTGCAGTGCATCGGAGAGCAATGCAAGACTATTCGATAACAATCCCCCGATTATTTCCGTTATGGCGATTGCAAAATTCAGGACAGTGGACAGGAGCAGGTGTTTTTCTTTTGTTCCTGCATTGTCTGAATCATGCTGACGGTGATCATAATGACTCAAATCACAAGCAGTTTAAAAAGCAAAATTACTCACTTTTCTTTTCAGGCCATCGCCAGATGATGAATCCTGTTCCTATGATTACAAAAGGGATGCTCAGGATCTGTCCCATATTCAGGACAAGGTTGTCCTCAAAAAACACCTGATTTTCCTTGATAAATTCTATGATGAATCTGGATAAAAACACCAGTGTCAGGAACAGGCCTAAAATAAAGCCTTCCCGGAGGCGGTCGCGGTACCTGTAATAAACGTAAAACAATAAAAAGAAAATCAAAAGGTAACAGGTCGCTTCGTAAATCTGTGAAGGATATCTGGGCATTCCTAAAATGGTTGCGGTGAGACGATAACCCGTGTTATCCTTTTCAACTTTATAGGTGATCGTGTCGTTTTCCGGAGCTTTCACATTCGCATCGAAATTATAGCGAGTCAGATTATCCATCAGGACATGATCGCCCAACTGGTTCACCATCTGTTCATCGTTTAAGTTGCGTGCAAACCGGATGTTCATCTCAAGGGGAACATACCCATCCTGATTTTCAACATCCTTTATTCTTTCGTAACTGATTTTTTGAATGCGATCATCGTATTGGTCAATTAAAAGGTCTGTCAGATCCCTTGTAAAGACAAAGCCGTAATTGCTGTTGGTCGGTTTTCCGTATATTTCGGAATTCATCAGGTTTCCCGTCCGGATCATTGCACCGGCCAGTGCTGTTACCATGACAATCATGTCCATCACCCACAGGTATGACATTTTTGTTTTGCGCGCAAACAGGTATATCCCGGCAAGAATTACTATTGCTGCACCATGACTGGCCAGTCCCTGAAATCCGGTAAACCTGAAATCCTCACCCGGGGTACCCTGCCAGGGCAGAAATATTTCAAGGGGATGCTGGCTGTAATAGTCAAATTCATAGAACAGGCAATGCCCAAGCCGTGCCCCGATTATGCTACTGATAACCATGTAAATGGTAAGTTTATCAATGATGTCAGGTTGCAACCCTTTTCTTTTGAAGATCCGGGACAAAATGATATAACCCGCAACGAAGCCAAGTGCAAAAAGGAGGCTGTAATATCTGATTTCAAAATTGCCAAAATCAACCAGCTGCGGCCTCACGTTCCATATGAAGTAGGTAAATGACATGGCCGGAATTTTAATTATTTCTGCAAATCTAATAAAACTACCTATAGCGCAACACTTTTGTTATTTATATTTGCTTGTGGAAAGAATTTAATGTGTAACAGGGAATATTAACTGACCGGTCAATATTGCCGGTAAAAACAAACAATACAAACAAAACAAATCATGCAGGGATCCCCCGGTACAGCAAAAGAGAACCATGGTTTTAACAGGAAGAATAAGGCACACAGGATATTTTGCCTGTATGTTTCCATTGTCTTTACGATGCTTCTGAGTGGCTGCGCACAGGTGGGTGCTCCAACGGGCGGGCCAAAGGATACAACTCCCCCGGCAGTTTTAAAAAGTGAACCTGAAAACCGCTCTGTTTATTTTTCCGGTAATGAAATAGAAATACTTTTTGATGAGTACATTGTCCTTAAAAACCTGAACAGCGAGCTTATTGTTTCACCCCCGCTCGGGAACAGGCTTGATGTCAGGGTAAGGAACAAAACCATCCTGATTAACCTGAACAATGAATTGTTGCAGAATACGACCTATACCCTGAATTTTGGTAATGCAATTACGGACAACAATGAAGGAAATGCACTTACAGATTTTGAATTTGTATTTTCGACAGGTGGTACAATAGATTCGCTGGCAATTACCGGAACGGCGTTGGCTGCAGTCGATCATAAACCGCCGCAGGAGGATGAGTATGTCTATGTTATGTTGTATGAGGATCCGGGAGATTCCGTTCCGCTGCTTGAATTACCGCGTTATCTGGGAAGAATTAACCAAAACGGCAATTTTGTGGTAAACAATATCCATTCCGGAACTTACAGGGTAATTGCATTGAAAGATATGGACCGCGACCTGATCTATGATCCCATAACGGATGCCATTGGCCTTGCAGATACTCTTGTGGTGATCGGTCCGGAAACCGTTGAAGAAATCCACGTCATTACGGATACCATACAAACTTCCGATACGATCAGGGAAGAAGGATTTCTCCTGCAGGCGGTCAGACAGGAGTTGTACTATTTTCATGAGGAATCCGGCAAAGTATTCCTGAACAGCAGGAGTCGTGAATCTCCGCAGGAAGTCTTTCTCACCTTCACGCGTCCGCCTTATGATAGTGTTTCGATTAAATTCCTGAATTTCACTCCCGACAGCAACTGGTTCGCAGTGCAATATTCCTCTTATATGGACAGTATAAGATTCTGGATTACAGACACATCGATTTCATCAATGGAAAGTATCAATCTGGAACTGTCCTTTCTGACGAAAGATACTGCCGACCAGTTCATCATACAACGCGATACTGTACAGCTGGTTTACAAACCGGCGGAAAGAGGCGGAGCAGCCGGAAGGAGACTATCAGATGACGTCAGGCCGCAGGGTGATACAAGACTGCGGCTCAGTTCCGCGACCGGAAACAACAGATCCATAGACCTGAACAGTACGATCCGTTATACAGCAGTTACTCCTTTGGAGAAAATAGATCCCGGGAGGATTGAACTTACAAGGACAATAGATTCAATTGAATATGATCAGGAATTCACTGTCCTCAGGGATAGTGCAGACATCCGGCGTTTTATGATATCGGCAAATTGGCAGGAAGAAAGCCGGTACAGCCTGATCCTGTTACCGGGGGCAGTAACTGATATCTATGGCCTGAAAAATGATTCAGTCAGGTTGAATTTCAGTACTTTACAGGAGAACTACTATACAAATCTGCAAGTTACAATCGAAAGCATTCATTTACCCCTCATTTTACAGCTTATGAACGAAAAGGAACAGGTCGTCCGGCAGCGTTACATCGGGAAAGAGGGGAAAATCACATTAGACTATTTGGCGCCTGGAACTTATTCCTTAAAAGCCATTCATGACCGGAACCAGAATGGAAAGTGGGATACAGGCAATTATTTTAAAAGGATTCAGCCCGAAGCTGTTTTTTATTACAAGACAATGACAGAAACCAGATCCAATTGGGATTATGAGATATTATGGCAGATTTCGGATTGATGCAGTTAAGCCAAATTTGATTATTTTTGGCAATATTTACGTTTGCCATGGGAGAATTTGATGAAGGGCGGGGATGTCACAAGCTGGTCAAAGATCAGACTGATGCTTTTTCCTGTTGTGATCTCGGGGGCAATAAGCTGGATGCAATGAACCTGCACTATGACGTTCCGGAAAACTATCACAATTGCGATATTGTGGAAGTAAGGTTCAAAAACACCCGGAAAGGGTATTACAGGAACGCAAACAATCTTATATTGAAGAAAGGTGATGTGGTTGCCGTTGAAGCATCTCCGGGTCATGATATCGGGATCGTTTCCCTTACAGGCATAGCGGTTCAACTGCAGCAGAACAAAAATGACACAATCAGGGAAGGAGTAGAATTTAAAAAGATCTACCGCAAAGCAAAATCTGCTGACATTGACAAATGGAAGGATTCTATGTCAAAGGAGTTCAGGACTATGATTGATACAAGAAAGATCGCCAGAGATCTGAAACTGGAAATGAAAATAGGGGATGTGGAATATCAGGGAGACGGAACCAAAGCGATCTTTTATTATATTGCTGATGACCGGGTTGATTTCAGGGAACTTATTAAAGTGCTGGCCGACCTGTTAAAGGTAAGAATTGAAATGAAGCAGATAGGTGCCAGGCAGGAAGCCGGCCGTATCGGTGGCATCGGCTCCTGTGGCAGGGAGCTTTGCTGTTCAACGTGGATCACCAATTTTGTATCGGTAACAACCAATGCAGCCCGGTATCAGGAACTTTCACTCAATCCTCAAAAACTTACCGGTCAGTGTGGGAAGCTGAAATGCTGTTTGAATTATGAAGTAACAGCATATCTTGATGCGCAGAAAGATTTTCCGGACATCTCCATTCCGCTGGAAACTGAACAGGGCCCGGTTTTTCATCAGAAGACCGATATCTTTCAAAGACGGATGTGGTATTCTTCAAAAAAGGAGATGCCTTCTGAAATCGTTTGCCTTTCGGTTGATCAGGTAAAAGAAATCATTGCGCGGAACAAAAGGGGAGAAAAGGTAAAGAAGCTGGAAAGCATAGCAGCAATGGATATAGCCCCCATAATTGACTACCAGTACCAGCATACGGACGATGAGGTCAGTCTTGCCAACTATGAGGATGTTCCATCGGACAAAAAACAACGCAAAAAATTTCGTAAAAAGTACCGTTGACAATTCCATGAAAAGAGCCTGCCTGATTTTTTTCATAGCAATCGCCATAGTATCATGCAACAGTCGTAAATTGTATGAAGAATATGCTGAAATACCGGATGATGTATGGAACAGCAAAAATGTGCTGCAATTTAATTTACACATGAACGATACGAACAGTGCATACAACATATACATCAATGTAAGGAATGATGACCGCTATCCTTATTCCAACCTGTATATGTTTGTGAGCGTGCATTCACCGGATGGCAATTCATTAAAGGATACTGTCGAGGTTGTTCTGGCCGATGAACGCGGGACATGGCTGGGTAAAGGAGCTGCAAGCATTTATACGGTGCAGCATCTTTACAGGTCAAACATCAGATTCCCTTTGAGGGGAATCTATACCTTTGATATTGAACAGGCCATGCGAATTGAGGATCTCCGGCATATCTGCAATATCGGACTCCTGGTTGAGGCTGCAGGCAACAAATAACCTCTGTATCCCCAAAGCTTACCCCTTATATGCCCAAAAAGAAGCTGCAACGTTTTGAAGAAATAAAAACTTTTCCCAATGTTCTTCAGCCTGTATTCAGGGAAGTTTTTCAGAAAGACCATCCCTTGAAAGGAAATTGGAAAAACACATATTTTGAAAACGAAAATCCCATCATCCTCGAACTGGGTTGCGGTAAAGGGGAATATACCATCGGTCTGGCCAGAACCAACCCCGGGTCGAGTTATATCGGTGTTGATATCAAAGGGGCCCGCATCTGGAAGGGGGCACAGACGGCGTTGCTGGAGGGAATCTCAAATGTGGTTTTCATCCGTACCCGCATTGAGCTGGTCAGTTCATTTTTCGGAGAATCGGAAGTGGATGAAATATGGCTTACGTTTCCTGACCCCCAGCCAAAGAAAGTGCGCAAACGACTTTCATCATCGCGATTTCTAAAATGCTATCAGCGTTTTCTGAAAAATAACGGACGCATACATTTGAAAACGGACAGTGATATGCTTTACCGCTATACGCTTGCGCTGGCTGTCCGCAATCATTTTAAAATACTGCACAGGACAGAGGATCTTTATCATTCCGGTATACAAAATGACATCCTGCAAATCAGAACATTTTATGAACAGCAGTTTCTGGATAAGAATCTGAAGATTAAATATCTGTGTTTTGAGCTGCCCATTGGAACCGCCATCGAAGAACAGGTTGCATATGAAGGACAAATGCTTTTTTGACCGGGTGTATGAAGTTGTGCGCCTGATTCCCAGGGGAAGGGTTACCACGTATGGTGCCATTGCCCGATACGTCGGCGCACCGCAGTCCTCACGCATGGTAGGCTGGGCCATGAATGCGTCGCACAGCCAGACGGACTTCATACCTGCACACCGGGTAGTGAACCGTATCGGTGTGTTGACCGGTAAGAATCACTTCAGGCATGAGAATCTGATGCAGGAATTGCTGGAAAGTGAAGGGATCAGGATAGAAAACGATCAGGTACAGGCATTTGACAAGGTGTTCTGGGATCCTTATAAAGAATTAATCTAAATAAATTCAGGTTTCCGGGAAAAGTATATTAACTTTGGAAACCTTTAAGCTGTCCAATTATTAAACATTTTGATGCTATGGATTTGAATATAAATCAGGTTATGGAAGTATTGCGAAAGGTCGTTCATCCGGTTTCAGGCAGGGATGTCGTCACAATGGGCATAGTTAAAGACGTGAAGGTGGAAGGAAACCATATAGAATTTGCCCTGTTATTTAAAAACTTCAATGATCCTTTGAAGTCATCACTTAAAAAAGCATGCATTCAGGAATTAAAAAACTGCTATGGAGAAGCGGTCAGCGTCAATGCCGACATTCAGACCCGGATGAAACCTGCAGGGGAACAGAAAAGGCAGTACTTGCATCAGGTAAAGAATATCATTGCGATAGCATCGGGTAAGGGCGGAGTAGGAAAATCCACTGTTGCCGTGAATCTTGCTGTGGCATTTGCTGCGAATGGTGCAAGAACCGGACTCATTGACGCAGATATTTTCGGTCCGTCGATTCCAAAAATGTTGAAGGCTGAAGACATACGTCCCCGGATGACAAATATAGACGGAAAAGATTATATCGTTCCCGTTGAAAGGTACGGAGTAAAAACCCTGTCCATAGGTTTTTTCATCAATCCCGGAGATGCCACGGTCTGGCGGGGACCCCTTGCCTCCAACGCATTTCAGCAATTGATGAGGGACACCCACTGGGGTGCCCTGGATTACATGTTTATCGACCTTCCACCCGGAACAAGCGACATTCACCTGACCCTTGTCCAGAGCGTTCCTGTCACAGGAGCCGTTATTGTTTCCACACCGCAGGATGTAGCCATGGCCGATGCTGTTAAAGGAATCAATATGTTCCGCAATCCTTCGGTCAACGTGCCGGTGCTTGGGATTATTGAAAACATGTCATGGTTTACGCCGGATGAATTGCCCGACCACAGATATTATATTTTCGGGAAAGACGGTTGCCGAAAGCTTGAGGAACAGTATGGAATTCCCTTGCTCGGACAGATACCCCTGGTTCAGGGAATACGGGAAGGAAGCGACAACGGAGAACCTTCAGTATTGCAAAAAGATCCTGTGAGTGAGGCATTTAAAACGGTTGCTGACAATCTTGTCAGACAGGTTGACAAGCGCAATGCAGAGCAGGAACCCACCAAAATAGTTGAAATTAAAAAAGGGAAATAAAGTAATTCACAATAATAATCAAGCTATGGAAGCTGAACAAAAAAAGGCGATTATCGAGAAGATAAATTCAGGAATCGAAATAGTGAGGCCTTATCTGAAGGCTGACGGAGGAGACGTGGAACTGGTTGATGTCACAGATGACCTTTCAGTGAAGGTCAGGTTAAAAGGAGCCTGTGACGGATGTCCCTTCAGCCTCATGACCCTGAAAGCCGGAATTGAAAATGCCATCAGGGCAAAATTTCCGGAAATGAAAGAACTTATTTCTGTTTAACAGTGGGTCACAGGAAACTATCTGCAACCCATGTCAGTTCATAATGGTTCAAACCAATATGAAATTTCACTTCCGCTGGAAAAAGTTTACCGGATCGCCATCATCCTGTTGCCGGTCGTTTTTCTCTTATACATGATCCCTTACCTGGTTTTCTGGGGGGAACCTTTTTTAGGAAAACTGGTGTCTTTTACAAAGGGGGTTTTTTCCCGGGGAGGTTTCCTTGTCCTGAGGCCATACCTTGTCAGGGGAACCATCAGCATTGTTGCCGGAATTGTACTTCATGAACTTCTTCATGGTCTGGGATGGGTTTTTTTCGCCAGGAAAAGATTCCGTTCCCTGAGTTTTGGATTTATGATGCCTGAACTGGCGCCCTATGCCCATTGCAGGGAACCTCTTCCGGTTTACGGATACCGTATCGGGATATTGCTTCCGGGTATTCTGCTTGGTTTCCTGCCTGCCGTATATGGTATTGCTTCAGGGAGCTTTGGCTGGCTTTGCTATGGAATGCTTTTCACATGGGCTGCAAGTGGTGATTTCATCATGTTCTGGTATATCAGGGATCTCAGTCCGAAAACGATGATCAGGGATCACCCGGAGAAGCTGGGATGTATTGTGCTCGAATAAACGGATCCTGTTCACGGGAAGCCGGAAAACTACAATTTCGATGTGAAAATTAATGGTGATGAACTTTATTTTGATTATAAACTGAACAAAGGTGTTTGCAGAAGCATGAATGCTTCACTTCTCATGAAAAAGATGGGAACAGAAATGGACGAATAATAATTAACTTTATTATTTTAAGTGAAAATATTGACAAGCTATCATGACACAAGATTTTTATTTGTACAATACGTTAACCCGTACCAAAGAAAAATTTGAACCCATAAATCCGCCGAATGTCGGATTGTATGTATGCGGTCCGACGGTATACGGAGATCCGCATCTGGGTCATGCACGGCCGGCAGTGACTTTTGATCTGCTTTTCCGGTATCTTAAACACCTGGGTTACAAGGTCAGGTATGTCCGTAACATTACAGATGTCGGTCATCTGGAGGATGAACTGGCCGATGAGGGTGAAGATAAGATCCAGAAAAGGGCAAGAATCGAAAAGCTGGAACCCATGGAAGTTGTTCAGCATTATACCAACCGCTACCATCATTTCATGGATCTTCTGAATGTTCTTCCTCCGAGCATTGAGCCCCATGCATCCGGCCACATCATCGAGCAGCAGCAGATGGTAAAGGATATAATTGACAAAGGGTTTGCATACGAAATCAACGGTTCGGTATATTTCGACCTTCAGAAATACAACAGCAGATACGGTTACGGAACGTTATCGGGACGCGTTATGGATGAAATGATCAGCAATACGAGGGAACTTGAGGGAGGTGACGAAAAGCGTTTTCCACTGGATTTTGCACTGTGGAAAAAGGCGGATGCCACACACATCATGCGCTGGCCATCTGCATGGGGGGAAGGGTATCCCGGGTGGCATGTAGAATGTTCTGTCATGGGCATGAAATATCTGGGTTCATGTTATGACATCCATGGAGGCGGCATGGATCTGATCTTTCCGCACCATGAATGTGAAATTGCACAATCGACTGCAGTTACGGGCAAACCCCATGTGCGCTTCTGGATCCACAACAACATGGTGACCATCAACGGTCAGAAAATGAGCAAGTCAAAAAACAACTTCATTACGCTGGAAGATATTTTCACGGGACAGAATGAATTACTGGAAAAAGCCTTTTCCCCGATGACGGTCAGGTTTTATATGTTGCAGGCCCATTATGCCGGCACGCTCGATTTCTCAAATGATGCGCTCAAAGCTGCGGAACAGGGACTGGCACGTCTGAGGAAAGGAATGCAGAACCTTGAAAAAATAAAATCTTCAGAGGATTCAACGGTCAATGTGAAGGTGCTCGAAAAGAAGGCATACGACGCTATGAACGATGACATGAACAGTCCGGTTATACTCGCACATCTGTTTGAAGGCACACGAATGATCAATGCCATACAGGACGGCCATGAAAGGATCAGCAGGAAGGACCTCAGGCAACTGCGGAATTTCATGCATGCGTTTTCATATGATATTTTGGGACTGAAACCAGAACAGGAGCAGGTTTCAGGGGATGAAGGACGCTCCGGTGAACTGATCGGACTGATCCTGCAGCTGCGTCAGGAAGCTAAGGAAAGAAAAGATTTTGCCACGGCCGACCGGATCCGCAGTGGGCTGGCAGCACTGGGCGTGAAGGTGAAAGATACCAAAGACGGATATGAATGGGAGATTGGCTGACACAGGTTTGCAGCAACAGGAAAAGACACCCGGCACAATAAGGAAATGAAGGCAGGTGATTATACGGATAACCTGACAAACTACAGGAGGCGCAGGACGGTCGTCGTATACGTCGGGAGCATACCCATGGGAAGTGCCTGTCCCGTGAGGCTGCAGTCCATGGCCAATACAAACACCTGCCGGATCGGGGACAGTGTGGCACAATGCATTCAACTGGCCGAAGCCGGGGCACACTATGTGCGTTTTACCGTCCCTTCAGTCAGGGATGCAGCCTGCCTGAAGCAGATCAGGCAGAAGCTCCTGGAAGCAGGTCATGACATACCGCTCATTGCCGATGTTCATTTCAATCCGGGTATTGCCCTGGAAGCAGCAGCTGTGGTCGAAAAAGTACGCATAAATCCGGGCAATTACGGCAGCACAGGTAACATGCCAAAGAAAACCTCTCCTGAATCCGCTGAGGATGATGCTTTTAAGCGGGTTCAGGCATCATTCAGGAAACTGCTGTCAGCATGCCGGACTCATAAGGCTGCCCTGCGCATCGGAGTAAATCATGGTTCGCTGTCACAACGCATCATAAGGCAATATGGCAATACACCTGAAGGGATGACGGAATCGGCAATGGAATTCCTGCGCGTATGCAGGAGTGAAGATTTTGATCAGGTGGTCGTATCCATGAAATCCAGCAACATTCTGGTGATGGTTCAGGCAACGCGGCTCATGGTAAGAAAAATGAAAGAGGAAGGGATGGATTATCCTTTGCACCTGGGCGTGACTGAAGCCGGTGGGGGGGAGGACGGACGGATCAAGTCTGCTGCCGGAATGGGTGCGTTGCTTGCCGATGGAATCGGAGACACCAT
This sequence comes from Bacteroidales bacterium, assembly GCA_016926205.1. Taxonomy (GTDB): domain Bacteria; phylum Bacteroidota; class Bacteroidia; order Bacteroidales; family UBA10428; genus UBA5072. The sequence goes on along the minus strand of JAFGPB010000020.1, from coordinate 9,600 downwards.
AAGGGTATCACTGACTGAAGATCCGGTCGCAGAGATCCCCGTGGCAAAAAAACTCATTGACCATATCGAAGACCTTAAATCACACACAAAGCTTCCGGAACCGGACCGGTATTTTGTGTATCCGTATGAGCAGCATAAAAGACCTGTCAATACAACAGCATATGCTGAAGGAAGGAACATCCCGATGGTCATTGGAGAAGTTGCATCTGACATCACGGCAACCGAAGAACATCTGTCGGATTTCGGATGGAGCTATTCAGCGGAAAACGGCAGATGGACTTTTGAGGAAAGGTCTGCGGACTTTGTGTTTGTCAGGAAAGCAGCACTAAAAAGCCGGATCCCTCAACCCAGAGGTTTAATAGTCCCGCAGGAGGAATGGGATCAGGGTAAATCAGGTCATTTCCTGCCGCTTTTCGATTCAGGAAAGTATCTGAACCTTGAAAAAGCCCCTGAAGGATTGCATTTTGTTGAAGCCCGATTGCAGGACATGCAGGAACAGTTCATCGAAAAGCTGAAAGCCGGCCCTTCTGTCATCCTGGTATATTCATGCAACAACAAAAATATAACTGCAGAACTGAGGGTCGTTTTTACCAGGCTTCATGATCTTGATTGCCCGGTACCCGTTGTGATCAGGAATCAGTATCATGAAGATGACCTTGAAACTTTTCAGGTAATAAGCGCTGCTGACACGGGAGGAACATTTGTTGACGGAATGGGCAACGGACTCTGGCTATCCAATTCGGGAAACATTCACAATTCACTTATCATGTCTACGGCATTCGGTATTCTGCAGGCATGCCGGGCAAGGATATCCCGGACAGAATACATCGCATGTCCTTCCTGCGGAAGAACACATTTTGACATTATGAAAACCCTTGCCGAAATCAGAAAAAGGACATCACATCTGAAAGGTCTGAAGATCGGGGTTATGGGTTGCATTGTCAACGGACCGGGTGAAATGGCAGATGCGGATTACGGCTATGTGGGCTCCGGTAAGGGTAAAATAACGCTGTACAGGTCAAGGGAAGTGATCAGGCGCGGTATTCCTGAAGAAAAAGCCATTGATGAGCTGATACGGCTGATCAAAGAAAGCGGTGACTGGACAGATCATGATACTGTTGTATAAGTAATCAAACCGGAACAGGGGTATTGTATTTAATATTACATAATTAAGGGATATCATTCATACAATTGCTGCAAGAATATTAAAATTGATTGTAAAGTATGTATGTTTTCATATAGATTATTTAATTTTAGAGGTTGAATTTTGTATCAGGGAACCTTTAAATATAGAATGCGATGGATAACGGCACACAGGAAAAGGTCTTAAAGGTTTTAAAAAGAGTAACGGGCAACAATGTGACAAACATTGATCTCGAAAGGGATCTGAAATCACAATTATCTCTTGATTCCATCCAGATAGTCGAATTATTCGCTGCACTTGAAAAAGAATTAAATACCGAACTGCCCCTAAAGTTAATGACCGTAAGAACCGGGAAAGCTTTCCTTGAAATGCTGGAAGAGCAATTAAGACAATGAATCTGAAAGACACCATCTCTTTCAGATCAATAATTATCTAATTCCGGTTGAATGATGCACACAACAAGGGGAAATCGACTGTTGACACAATTGAACTTTAAGCAGATCTTTTTCAGGGAAAGAAGGTTTGACCGGAAGTCCGTCATGGATTCTATTGATCATCTGGCAAAATACCTCACGACACACATCCGGTCTTCTTCGCCTTTTGTATTGCTCACCGCTTACAACCACATTAAAACATTAACAGCCTATTATGCCATATTAAAAGCGGGCAGGATTCCGGCGATCATGGATCCCGGATGCAGATCGATCGAACTTACAGAAATCATCGAAGACATTGATCCGGCTGCGATTTTCTTCATCAATGCGAGTGAGACAGGATTTCACTACGATGAAGAACTTATTTTCAGGAACCAGAGATCTGTCAGAATTATCGCTGCCGATATGCAGGATGTCTGTACACTCGCTTACACCAATGCTGAGGACGGTTTTTCAAAAGGAGCCATGCTCACTGAGAGAAACCTTCTGGCGGAGATTCAAGCACTGATCACAACCAACAGGCTGACGGACGGATCCGTGACCTGTGCACTACTTCCGTTCTCACATCTTTACGGGTTGGTACAGGGAATACTGGTCCCGACACATGCCGGTTGTACCGGAGTGATCATGGAGCTGGATATTCTGAAGATAAACGAAATCATTCGTCAGATCGGACAGCACCGGGTTACACATTTGTATACGGTACCCTCATTGTATTATTTGCTGAGCAAGATCCCGGATATAAAAGATCGCGTTGCTGGTATCAGGGAATTTTATTCGGGAGGTGCGCAGCTTACCCCTTTTATTTTCAACAGCTTTTATCAGAAAACCGAACGCAAGATACGGGAAGGATATGGACTGACCGAAGGATCACCGGGTGTTGCTCTGAACTACGGGGAAGAGGATCCTGTCATGAACAGCATCGGAAAGCCTTTGCCGGGTTGTGAAATAAAGATCTTTGATGATGACAGCAAGGAATGTTTTCCGGGTAATATCGGGGAAATCTGCATCAAAGGGGATATGGTGTTCAAAGGCTATTTCAATCATGATGAGGCGACAAGAGCGGTTTTAAGAGACGGCTGGCTACACACGGGTGACTACGGAAGAAAAGATCTTCAGGGCAATATATATTTTTGCGGACTTAAGAAGAACATGATTAATGTTGCCGGCAATAACGTGTACCCGAAAAAGCTGGAACGCATGATCAGGATCAACAAAAACGTTGCCGACATCAGGGTATACAGTGAGGAATCAGTATTGCAGGGCCAGGTGGTGGGAGCCAAAATACAGCTGAAGAATACATCACAGGGCAAGGAAGAAGAACTGAAAAAATGGTGCTATGATAATATAAATCATATACTTCTTCCGAAAATATGGTTGTTTGAGTAGTAGAAGTGAAATGAAACAATATGCCATGAAGAGTGGGTTCAACGTAGAAATTAGTGACCTTTACCAGACAGTTAAGCATCTGCAGGAGAACGGATGTGCCTTTCAGTATTTTGAGGGACCCGGTTTCGACGGGCGGACAATTACGGTGAACAACAGGAAACTGCTGCATTTTGCCAGTTGCAGTTATCTGGGACTGGAAACACATCCTGTGCTCATTAACGGATCTGTTGAGGCAGTCAGAAGGTACGGGACCCAAACGCCAAGTTCCAGGGCAATGCTTTCTTCACCTCTTTACAGGGAGCTGGAAGAACAGCTGAAACTTATCTTTCCGGGACATGTTATCGTAACGCAGACCGTAACACTGGCGCATTGCTCTGTATTGCCATTGCTGATCGGAGAGAAAGACGCCATCATTCTGGACGCTTATGTTCACAACAGTGTACGGATGGCGAGTCAGTTATGCAGGGCAAACGGCACTTTTATCATTGTCTCAAGGCACAATGATATGGAACATGTCAGATATCTCATATACAGGCTGAAAAAGGATGGTTACAGGAATATCTGGTATTGTGCGGACGGTATATACAGCATACATGGGAATATGTGCGATGTTGCGGGATTACAAAAATTGCTGGATGAGGAAGAAAATTTCTATGCTTACGTTGATGATGCTCATGGCACCGGCTGGTGTGGAAAGAACGGGTCGGGATATGTCATCGGAAGTTATGGATTGCATGAAAAAATGATCGTTGTTGAATCATTTGCCAAATCGATGGTTTCATCAGGCGGGGGGATTGTTGTTCCCGACAGGTTGATAGCAGATTATATAGGACTTACCGGTCAGACCATGATTTTTTCCGGGCCCATCCAGCCTGCCATACTGGGATCACTGGTTGCCTGCGTGAAACTTCACCTTACCGGGGAGATTGCAGCTTATCAGAACGAACTTCTGGGACTGATCAGGTACCTGAGACAAAGGAGCAGATCACTGGGCCTGCCTGTTGTCACCAACGACGAAACACCCATACAGCTGCTGAGGATCGGAAGTATGGAAAAAACATACCGGGTGCTGAAAGGACTTATAGAACGGGGTTATTTCCCGATGACTGCCGGTTATCCTGCAATTGCAAAAGGAGACGAAGGGATCAGGATAACGGTGACGAGACATCTGACCAAAGAGGACATTGACGGTTTCCTTTCTTCTGTTCAGGAACTAATCTGACATCCATGAAGAGAATCAGGAAAATAGGACTGATCAATCCAACTACATACACACCCTCAGAGAAGCACATGTATGATATGTACAAGAGGAATATCAGCAACTATAAGCCCTATCTTTCTTCACCCCTGAATCTTCTTACGATCGCTGCACACACTCCGCGGGACATTGATGTCCGCATCATTGATGAAAATATTGAACAAATCGATTTCAATGAAAATTTTGATCTTGTCGGCCTGACGGCAATGTCGCAACAGGCATTCAGGGCTTATGAGATTGCCGGTCATTTTCGGAACCGCAATATCCCGGTCGCAATGGGGGGCATTCACGCTACCGTGCTGCCGGAGGAAGCTGCCGGGCATGTCGATGCGGTTTTTGTCGGTGAAGCTGAAGAAAGCTGGCCCGCTTATCTGCACGACCTGAAAACGGGAAATGAAAAAAAGATTTACCGGAATGAAAAACTGTTTGCCCTGGATAAGGCCCTGACTCCAAGATATGAATTGATTCCCTATGATTTGTTGAAGTCGAAGGACAATTATATCAGGCTGATACCGGTGGAGGCGACAAGAGGCTGTCCGCACGATTGCAGTTTTTGCATCGTACCGGAATATTACGGAAGAACCCTCAGAAAGAAAAGCCTGAAACAAATCGTTGAAGAAATAAGAACTATAAAACAACTGAAATATGACTCCCTGGTATTGTTTGTGGATGACAATTTGTTTGCCAGTCACCCTTACAGCAAAGCACTGCTTAGAGAGCTCATACCATTAAAAATCAACTATATCGCACAAACGGACATCCGGGTTGCCAGTGACCCTGAATTGCTGGACCTGGCATACAGAAGCGGTTGTGTGTTGATGCTGATAGGTTTCGAAAGCATTGATACCGGAAACCTTGAGGGCATTAACCGCAACAACTGGAAAATGAAGCAGGTCGGCACTTACATGGATGGCATAAAGAAGATTCAGAAAAGTGGCATACTTGTATTCGGATCATTCATTATCGGTTTTGAGAATGACGACTCCCGGACATTTGAAAAGATCAGGGATTTTGTGGTCGGGAATAACATATCTGCCCATTTCACCATTCTGACCGCACTGCCAGGCTGCAGGCTTTACGAGCAAATGAAACGTGAAAACAAATTTTTCAGGGATGTTTTCTGGGATGATCTGAGTTTTTATACTCTGTATTTCAAGCATCCGAACATCGACAGGGAAATGGCTGAAAAGGGGATCGTGTGGCTTTATGATGAGGTTTATAATGATGAAAACTCACTGAAACGCTACAGGCATATGATGCCTTTATTCAAGGAACTTCCGGAGAGGTGGGTTTAATATTTTTCTGGTCACTCAGAATTCATTTCCGGGTATAACAGTCTTGTTTGAAATCATCCGATGATGTAAATCATCAGATATAGCGAACATTTCAGTGAGATTTCTCGTTAACTTATTGTTGATAAGTGAAAAACAGGATGAGGAGTTTGAAGGTTTCGATGTTGCTTTTTTTTATGCTATGGAATGTATCCGGCGTATATTCTTCAGATACGATCTATATCAGCCGGCAGACTTCCAGGATCAATGTTTATGAATACATTGAATACTATGAAGACAGTCTGAACATCCATACCATTGATTCCTTCCTCGACCCTTTAAACAACTTTGCGTTCAGGGATAACGAATCCCATGACAGATTCAGTTTTGCGTTTTCCACCTCTACCTTCTGGATCAAGCTCATCGTTAAAAGCGTATCTGACCAGCCGGTAAATTATATTTTTGAGATATTGAATCCTGATCTGGATCATCTGAAATACTATGAAACGAAAGGCAGTACAATAACAAAAAAAGTTGAAACCGGTGAACTGTATGATGTAAAGACCAGGGACCTGATGCACAGGAATTTTCTCTTTAGTCTGGATTTAAATCCCGGAGAGGCCAAAATCATTTACATTTCAGCAAACAACGGAGGACATTCATTTTTTGTCCCGATCAGGCTTACCGAAACGGATGTATTCAGAAGACAGGATAACAAAATTGAAATACTCTACTGGCTGATTTATGGGATTCTGATCTTTATCATCCTGTTCAACGTTTATTTGTACCGGATCACAAAAGATAAGGTGAACCTGTACTATTTCATGTATGTGTTTTTCGCGACAATAACCCTGTTTACATACGACGGTTACATGTATTTTTTCAATCCTCCGGTATTTGTTGAGAAGATCAAATGGATCATGCCAAGCATGTACATTGTATTCCTGCTGTCCTTTACACAAAGTTTCACGAGCTACAACAAAAAATTGTCGCGGTTCCGGAAGTTACTGAATCCGGTCAAGGTCATTGCAGTTGTTGCGGTTGTTTTTTACAGTTTCAGGTATCCGTTTTCCCTTGTTGCGGATATCGGGATATCGTTTTTGATACTGGCCTCACTGGTTGTGATTATTGTAATTTCCGCCCTTGCCTACAGAAAAGATTATTCTCCTTCTGTGTTTCTGCTGTTCGCATATTTTGCAATTTTCGTTGGATTTCTGATCCTGATGCTGAAGGAGCAGAATCTTCTGTCTTCAAGTTTTCTGGTGGAGAATTCCTCCAAATTCGGACAAACCATTGAGTGCATATTGCTCACGGTTGCCGTGCTCGAACGCTTCCGCATCAATCAGGAAAACGCACGGCAGACCATACACGATAATCTGGAAAAAATTGAGCTTCAGAATAAAGAGCTTGAGATCATCAATACCGAGCTTGAAAAACTTTCAATCGTCGCCAGCGAGACGGATAACAGCATAGCCATTTATGATGACATGGGAAAGATCGAGTGGGCGAATACCGGATTTGAAAAGTTGTACGACGTAAAACTTAATGAACTGATAAAAGAACATCACGACAGGATTGAAGATATCATTCCCAACAAAAACATACGTCTTTATATTGATAAATGTCTTCAGACCAAGCTCCCCGTCATGTTTGAGACAACCGTCGTGACCAGCGACCGGGAAAAGATCTGGATTCAGACCACGCTTTCACCTTACATAAGATCGGAAAAAATTCACAAGATCATCGCGATCGATTCGGATATAACAAGTCTGAAGATCTATGAAAAAGAGCTCGAAACGGCAAAGGAAAGGGCAGTGGAATCAGACCGGCTCAAGACGACGTTTCTGGGAAACCTTTCTCACGAAATCAGGACCCCCTTGAACGGCATATTGGGATTCAGTGAATTGCTCAACAGAAATGAACTGAATCGGGAGGAACGGAAAGTTTACCTTGATATTATCAAATCCAGCGGAGAACAACTGATGCACATCATCGATGATATTGTGGATATTTCACTGATCGAATCGAACCAGCTGAAGATGTATCCGGCTCAGTTCGACCTTGCTTCACTCATTCAGGAAGTCGTTGAATTTTTTGAGGGCTACAAATCAACCATCGGCAAGTCCCATGTGAAATTGCTGAACGATATGAAAATCGGGGAAGATACATACATGATCGTATCGGATTCTTTCCGGTTGAGGCAGGTACTGACAAATCTGATAAAAAATGCATTCAAGTTTACGAATGAGGGGCATATCAGAATCCGCACCTATTACAAGGATCATTTCCTGTATTTCTGTGTGGAAGATACCGGTATCGGAATTACACCGGAAGTAAAGGATGTGATCTTTGAACGTTTCAGACAGGGCGAGGAAAGTCTGAGCCGCAAATACGGTGGTACAGGTCTGGGTCTCAGCATATCCAAAGGTATTGTTGAAAAGCTTGGAGGAGAAATATGGATCGATCCGGGCTACAAATCAGGTTTTAAAATATCTTTTACAATACCCCATGTTGTTGCCGGGAAGCCATTGACAGCTGTTCCGAAGCAATACACTTCAGAGGGTATCGGAGAAAAGATCAGGAACAAGGATATCCTGATCGTGGAAGATCATACGGTTTCATACAAATACCTTGAAGAGATCCTCCATCCTTTTAATCCCAGATTATTCCGGGCTTTCAACGGAGAGGAAGCCGTGGAACTTGTGCGCGCCAACCATTATGATCTGATCATTATGGACATCAATCTGCCTGCAATGGATGGAATAACAGCCACAAAAAAAATCCGTGATATCAGTCCGGAAGTACCCGTCTTCGTCCAGACAGCATTTGCCATGAAGTCGGAAATCAAAAAGATCATGTCCTCGGGATGCAACGATATGATCGGAAAACCGTTCAGCAAAAAGGAGTTTTTCGAAAAACTGGTGAAAGTATTATAAACACTTCCATTTATTTGAAGACGACCGATTCGATCTGCTGCATCTCAACAATCCGGTCAACAGCCTCCTGTGTAAGCGGATTCAGGACCTGAACACGGATCTGGTTGTATTTGTCTCCCGGACCAAAACATGACATTACCAGTTCGGCATCATCAAGCGCAACCCTGACCCCGTCTTTTCTGACTGCGGTAATGGTCCCTTTCTGATTGCCAACTGAGGCGGCAGGCGGATCTGTAAAACCACTGAAAAGAAGCTGTGAAATATCAGAATAATCATTTATCTCTGTCGGACTGTTAAAATATTTGCCCCGGAGCAGGGTATAGGTTTCGGCATACCGGTTTGATTCACACATGAGTCTGCCAAAATGGTACACATCTATCGTATTCCCGTCTTTCAGGTTGATGACCGCACTCACTTTGCCCTGACCAAGCGCTGCTGTTGCGCTCAATATAAGCATTCCTGTTATGATGGTTTTTATTTTCATCGATTTATTTTCATCTCCTGGATTTTGAACAATTTATATAACTAAAGAAAGATAAAAATATTTTACGGCTCAATAAACAAATCGGTCAATGTTTCGGGTTCTGAAAGCAAATACGTTTGCAATCCCAGTTCTCGAGCAGTCTTGATGTTTTCTTCCGTATCGTCGATAAAAAGTGTTTCTTCCCGCGCCAGGCTGTTCTGGTCGATTACATATGTGAAAATATCAGGATCAGGTTTGCGCATGCACAGTTCAAATGAGTAATAGGTTTTTTCGAACAAATGGTTAAAACCGGAAGTACCGTATAAGCCTGACAGATATCCGGTATAATATTGCAGGTGCAGGGCATTTGTATTGCTCAGCAGAAAGGTTCTGTATGTATTCTTTACTTTTTCAAGGAGACTCCATCTGTCCTCGGGCAAATCACCCAGGATGGCATTCCAGGCATCATCAATCTGCTGATCTGCAATTTGATTTCCAAGAAAATCCCGCATCCTGTCTCTGAATTCCTCTGAAGAGATTTTACCCAGTTCAAAAGGCATGAAAATTTCTTCCGGGCCTTTCTGCCACAGTTCTTTGAATTTTTCTTTTGCAAGCTTCCCGAATGCATCAAGAGCTTCTGGGATATTAAGGTTGGTAATGACACCACCCCAGTCAAAAATTATATTTTTAATTTCAGATTTTGCT
>JAFGPB010000019.1 GCA_016926205.1 Bacteroidales bacterium | reverse complement strand
GCCCGCATAATTTCTTCGCAATGCTGTGAAACTCAACACTAACTAAATTGGAGTGTTGCTCAGTATGGCAAGAGCAGGCCATATTCCGGCCATGTCGGAATCCCGGTGTACGGGACCATGGAAGCTCAACCCATTTTGGCGCCTCCACCCATGTTGTACTGGGGTTTTATCAACGTAAGGAGAAAACTATGCGGGTTTTTTTATTATAAACTAAACAACTGGAACAATGATCATATTAGCAGCTTCAATTTCAATTGCAAAAGCAATCCTTTTTATCGGCATTGCTTTGATAGCGGGAGGAATTGCATCCTATTTTGCATGGAATGTCATTCTCAGGAATAGAAAACTGACGCTGATCCGGGAGGCCGAAACAGAAGGAGAAGCAATAAAACGTGACAAAATGCTGCAGGCAAAAGAGAAATTCCTTCAGCTGAAATCTGAACATGAGAAATACATCAATGAAAAGAACGGGAAAATCAATGTTGTTGAAAACCGTCTTAACCAGAAAGAAATGCTTTTGTCCCAAAAGATTGAAGAGCAACAGCGGACACGAAATGAACTGGAGGCCATACGGGAAAACATGAATACCCAACTTGGCTTGCTGGACAAGCGTTCCGAAGAGGTTGAAAAAATGCACAGGCAGCAGGTTGAACAACTTGAGGCCATTTCAGGACTTTCTGCCGAAGAGGCCAAAAACCAGCTGATCGAATCCCTCAGGGAAGAAGCCAAAAGTCATGCCATCTCTTATGTCAATGAAATTATGGATGAGGCAAAAATGACTGCCACCCGCGAAGCCAAAAAGATCGTAATCGAATCCATTCAGCGGGTAGCTTCAGAAACAGCCATTGAAAACTCAATTACTGTTTTCAATATTGAAAGTGATGAGATAAAAGGCCGGATCATTGGCCGCGAAGGACGTAACATCAGGGCTCTTGAGGCGGTCACAGGAGTTGAAATCATTGTTGACGACACGCCGGAAGCCATTATACTTTCAGCGTTTGATCCGGTTCGAAGGGAGATCGCCCGTTTGTCGCTTCATCAGCTTGTGACGGATGGTCGCATACATCCTGCCCGGATTGAAGAAATCGTTGAAAAAGTCAGGAAACAGGTTGAAGAAGAAATCGTTGAAGTGGGCAAACGTACGACCATTGATCTGGGAATACACGGATTGCATCCTGAACTGGTTAGACTTGTCGGTAAAATGAAATACAGGTCGTCATACGGTCAGAACCTGCTCCAGCATTCAAGGGAAGTTGCAAATCTCTGTGCAATCATGGCCAGTGAAATCGGTCTGAATGCAAAATTTGCAAAACGAGCAGGTCTGTTGCATGACATCGGGAAAGTGCCTGATGACGAACCCGAACTGCCTCATGCAATATTCGGTATGAAACTGGCTGAAAAATATAAGGAAAAGGCTGAAATATGCAATGCCATCGGTGCACACCACGATGAAGTGGAAATGACAACACTGATTGCACCCATCGTACAGGTCTGTGATGCCATTTCCGGAGCCCGGCCAGGCGCCCGGAGAGAAGTTGTCGAGTCTTATATCAAAAGGCTGAAAGACCTTGAATCACTTGCCCTGTCCTTTCCCGGAGTCATGAAGACTTATGCCATTCAGGCAGGCAGGGAACTCAGGGTGATCGTAGGAAGTGAAAAGGTCTCGGATCAGGAGGCCGATAAGCTTTCATTTGAGATTGCCAAGCGCATTCAGGATGAAATGACTTATCCGGGACAGGTAAAAATTACCGTTATCCGGGAAACACGGGCTGTAAGCTATGCAAAATAAAACTGAACAACAGTTCAGCTCTGGGAGATACTGAGAAGTTCTCTGAGCTTTTCAATCTTGCGGATATTGCCCAGCTTCTCATAGGCCACAATCAGGTCGTTGATCAACCGGATGATGATGTCCCGGTTGGAACAGGGTTCGTAATAGGATTGTAACGGTTCAAGCTGTTGCTGCGTGATAAAATAGTCTATTTCCCTGCGTCCCAGAACAGCTCCTTTGTTAAATGGATTGATGTAAAAAAGTATATCCTCAGATTGATCCTGAGCATCGTATTGCCTGTATTCATCCTTATATGCAATCAGGAAGTTCTTGGGCAAATTCACTCCGTATATGGGCAGCCCGAGTTTCCAGGCAACGGAGAGATAAACGATTGCAAGAGAGACAGGATTGCCTTTTCTGGATTCAATCACCTGATTGATATAGGAATTCTGGGGTGCATGAAAACTGACAGGATTCCGGCCAAACTTGTGGATCTGAAACATGATGAAATTAATGATCTTAACCTTCTCGAGTGCCGTGAGATTATCATTGATTTCCAACCATACATCCTTTCTAATGTTTTCTATACAGAGGTCTACCGAATCAAAGGAAATGTCCGGGAAATTGAATTTTGCCACATAAAAAGCCCCTTCCAGGATGTTTGCTGAACCTGTGTGGACCCACCGTTTCAGGTCTTCCTTCAAAGCGGCAAACTGTATTTCCTGAATCAGGTTTCCCAGCCTTTCCTGAATTTTATCATCAAGAGCAGCTTCCCAGGCCCTCTCAAGCTCAGGAATGATATCCGAACCCTTACCCAGGAGGCTTTGTGTTATGGCATTTATGATTTCATTATCGTTATCATCCAGTAATGAAATCATTGCGATCAGTTCCTTTCTTTCCATATTCAGATTTGTATAGATTCCGGCAAGTGCAGGATCATCACTGACTGTAAATTAACACAGCAAACCAGGAATTCTGCATTTGGCACATCTAAACTATTTAATTTCAGTATGCTGAACAAAATAAGATGTTAACAATGCTGTGTACAACTTTTACAAATTGCACTACTCATTGTTACTTAACAGGATGAATTCAAAATACTGTTAAAAAATTTCATACTTTTGAACTTTATGCGTGAATCACCAACCTGATTCCAGTAACGGAATTGTTAAAAAGAAACAATTGCAATCTATGATTCAACGGGTTCAGTCAGTATATCTTTTGCTTGTTACAGTCCTGATGAGCATTTTTCTTGTAAGTTCATATGCAGAAATTACAACGGATCTGAACCAGACAATCTCTTTTTACACCCATGCCGTGCAAAAATATGTCGCGACAGATGCTTCGGTAACGGTGATGAGGACATTACCACTGGTTGTTCTGGTACTGCTGACCGGAATCATCAGTTTTGTGAATATTTTTTTGTTTCACAAAAGGATACTGCAAATTCGCATCTGTGTCCTGAGTTCTTTACTGCTGGTCGTGCAGCTCGTGCTGATCTGTTTTTATTACTCAGGCATTAAGAGTGATTTCGCTCCGGATCAGCCGGCATTCAGGATACCGGTCATATTCCCCGTCATCAGCATCATACTCAATTTTATGGCATACAGGGCCATCCACCATGATGAAGCCCTGGTGAATTCGTACAACAGGATTCGCTAAAAGATCCTGAGGCTTTTAGATACTTCGAATTGCTGTTTCTTTTTATGACGGGTATTACAGAACGCCCTTAAATGATCACAATATTCTCCTGATTCGTTATTTTCTCACAATAATGACATCTTAACTGTACCTCTCTTTTGGATATCACCTGAAATTTTGTGACAATCTTTTCATTATTGGTAATGCATTTCGGATTGACGCATTTGGCGATCCCTATAATTTCATCGGGAACTTCCACAACCTTTTTTTCCACGACCGTATAGTCCTTTATTATATTCAGTTTTGCCTGCGGCGCAACAAGTGCAATCTTGTTAATATCCTTATCGATAAAAAAGGTCTCAGAGAGTTTGATAATGGCTTTCTTACCCAGCTTTTTACTGTCCAGATTTGTACCGAAAGTAATGGGCTTGTCAATGTGATCGAGTCCGAGAATTGCAATCACCTTAAAAAGTACTTTGGCCGGTATGTGGTCGATTACAGTACCATTCTCAATGGCACTGACTTCCATTTTTTTGTCTTTCTTATGCAGCATGGTCAACAGTTTTTATTTTAATCCAAGAATGGCAGAAATTATAGCCTGACGCACGTATACACCATTTCTGGCCTGTTCAAAATAGTAAGCTTTGGGATTCAAATCCACATCCTGCTCAATTTCACTGACCCTGGGCAGAGGATGTAAGACCTTCAGATTGTCTTTTGTGCCTGCAAGCATTTTGTTTCTAAGGACATATGCATTTTTTGTCTTTTCATATTCTATAGGGTCGGAAAACCTTTCCTTCTGAACACGTGTCATATATATGATGTCAGCTTTTTCAACTCCGGAAGCCAGTTCCTTCCTTTCATAATAGTCGAGACCCAGACGATGCAGATAGAACTTGTACTCGTCAGGCATTTTCAGTTCATCCGGTGAGATGAAGTGAAACGTGGTCTTAAATTGTGACAGGGCCATCAGAAGCGAATGCACTGTGCGACCGTACTTCAGATCACCCACAATAAAGACGGTAAGGTTTTCAAGCGTACCCTGCGTTTTGTATATTGAATAAAGATCAAGCAGGGTCTGTGTAGGATGCTGATTTGCACCGTCTCCCGCATTGATCAGCGGAACAGTGGTTAGTTCGCTGGCAAACCTTGCCGAACCCTCAAGCGGATGACGCATGACAATCAGGTCACAATAGCTGCTTACGATTTTTATCGTATCATACAGGGTTTCCCCCTTTGTCACGCTTGAAGAAAGCGTGTCAGAAAATCCTATCACCCTTCCCCCCAGTCGGTTGACCGCACTCTCAAAGCTGAGTCTTGTCCGGGTGGAAGGCTCAAAAAAAAGATTTGCGACAACTTTTCCCTGCATAATGGGCTGAACCGACTGTTTCTCGAATTCATCGGCAATGGATATGATCTTCAAATACTCATTCTTTGAATAGTCCGTGATCGAAACCAAGCTTTTGTTTTTCATGGTACATATATTGTGTGATCATCAACAATTACTTCATCTTTTTAATCTGCAAAGACAGCCCTTTTCAGGGAATGTGTTCAACAGTTTCAAAGGACAATCCGTCAATGTGTTCCAGTTTTTTGAAAAATTCTGACAGCCAGCCTCTTCTGATCCGCACATAAAAAGAAACCGTATTTCCGTAAGTGGGATTGACAGGTGTAATGTTTGCCTCCTTCATGACCCTCATAACATCGTTCATCTGACTGTATGGAAAAGTGATGTGGCAGGTGTTTTCAACATATTGTGTTACAATACTTGCACCGGACAACATTTCCTGTGCTGCCGTTTTGTATGCATTAGCGAGTCTGTTTCTGCCCAGAAGAACACCTCCAAAATATCTTGCAACCACAACAAGCACGTTGTTCAGTCCGGAGGACAATAAGGTGCCATAAATGGGCTTACCTGCCGTACCGGATGGCTCTCCGTCATCGTTCATTCTGAAAATTTCAGCTTCCGGTCCCATCCGGTATGCATAGCAATGATGACGGGCATGATGATGTTCTTTTTTAATACCGGCGATGATCTCCCTCGCAGTTTCTTCATCACTGGCCGGAAAACCGAATGCCAGAAACCTGCTTCCCTTTTCACGGTAGATCCCTTCGGCCGGTTTTTCAAGTGTTCTATATTCATCATCCATCTTCGAAACAAAAAAAAACAGGCTCTGCAAATGAACCTGTTTTTTCTCAGAACTTAAGCTTCTTTTCAATTTCTTCGATCTGATTTCTGAACTGTTTATCTGTATCAGCGAGATTGTTAACTGTCTTGCAGGCATGAAGAACGGTTGCATGGTCCTTGTTACCAATCTGGGAACCTATGGTTGCCAGTGATGATTTGGTCAGATTCTTTGAAAAGTACATGGCAACCTGCCTTGCCTGCACAATCTCCCGCTTCCGTGTTTTTGACTGCAGTGATTCCACGGGTACGTCGAAATAATTACAGACCACCTTCTGAATGTAATCAATTGAAACTTCACGTTTTGTATTCTTAATCAACTTGTCAACCATTTCCTTTGCCAGGTTGATGTTGATCTCCTTTTTGTTGAGCGTACTCTGTGCAAGCAAAGAAATCAGCGCGCCCTCAAGTTCCCTCACATTGTCTGTGATATTTGTGGCAATATATTCAACAACCTCTTCAGGCAACTGAATACCGTCCTTATAAGTTTTCTGATTTAAAATCGCAACCCGCGTTTCGTAATCCGGTATTTGCAGGTCTGCAGAAAGTCCCCACTTGAACCTCGATAACAACCGCTGTTCAAGGCCCTGTAATTCCACGGGCGGTTTATCACAGGTAAGGATCAACTGTTTTCCGGTCTGGTGCAGATGATTGAAAATATGAAAGAAGATGTCCTGAGTTTTTTCCTTTCCTGCAAATTCATGCACATCATCAATGATCAGAATATCAATCATCTGATAAAAATGAAGAAAATCATTTTTTGTATTGTTTCGGATGGCTTCGACAAATTGTGTCTGAAAACGGTTGGCTGGAACATACAGTACGATTTTTTCCGGAAATTTGTTCTTGATCTCAATTCCTATAGCCTGTGCAAGATGAGTCTTGCCCAATCCGCTTTCGCCGTATATCAGCAAAGGATTGAATGCAGTTCCCCCCGGATTGTTCGCAACAGCGTATCCGGCAGAACGTGCAAGGCGGTTGCATTCACCCTCTACAAAATTATCAAAAGAATACTCCGAATTAAGCCGCGGGTCAATGTTCATCTTTTTGATCCCGGGTATGATAAAAGGATTTTTAATTGCGTTTTCTTCAAGATTCAGGGGAACGCTGACCGGATTGTTCTTCAGTTCGCCCTGGCTCCTGGCAGGTAACTTTACCGTATACATTTTCGTACTTGATTGATCCGGATTTTCCATAACGATACTGTATTCCAGCTTGGCATCGAAACCCAGCTCCTTCCGAAGTGTTTTACTGATAATATCAATATATTTTTCCTCAAGGTACTCATAAAAAAACGGACTCGGAACCTGAATTGTCAGTACCTTGTTTTCCAGTCTCAACGGAACAATTGGTTCAAACCAGGTCCTAAAACTAATCGATGGAACATTGTCTTTAATAATCCGCAAACAATTATTCCAAACTTCTTTATGCATGCCTGTATATTTGGTTTAGTTTTAGGTGAATAGTAAATAAATTGCTCAAGAATTTTCTCTAAGCAAGATTGTGAAAAAAAACAACAAAAAAAAATCATTTTTTTCTTGATTTTTACCAAAATTCCTTATTCATTTTTAATTCAAGAATTTAAAAAAATCAAAAAAAAAATTTTAATTATATTATTGAATAACAATATTTTAAGTGGCCTCAAGAAATCAAAATTGTTACAAAATTGTTAATTAACGGGTTAGTGTGTTCTTTCCGTACCTTTGCTTTAAAATACAAAAACGCTCATATTTAGAATGATTCCAAATAAGAAAAACAGTATTTTTTCCAGATTGTTAATAACTTTCCATTTGTGATCCTCACCGGTCTTTTCTTCCGAAAACGGAAAGATGCACATATCTGCCGGGATGTTCCTTTAAATCGATCAGCAATGAATCCAGACTTGCCAGCGAACGGTTCAGGTTCCTGTAAAGGGAATCATTCACCACAAGCTGCCCCGCAGTTCCTTCACCCTCCCTGATGCCTTTAAACAATGCTCCGGTCTGCATCAAAGTCTGGTCAAGATGAGCAATTAAAGCCTTGATGTCGGCTCGTTTCAAGGAATCCGATACAGAAGCCAGGTTGTTCAGAACATCCGTGATATTTTCATTGCTTTGCTTCAGATTCTCACTGACCGACTCAAAGTTTGCAAATGATTTTGAAAGGGAACCTTCCGGCTGCAGGGATTGCTTTAAGGAAGCCATTACATCGCTGATGTCCTCGACGGCATCCTGCAGATTGGCTCTTGTACCTGCATCCATCACCATGAGAACAGAATCAACCGACGTAACAAGGGATTCTATTTTGGCAACAACCGGATCAATGAAATCGAATATTTCAACTTCGATCTCCGGCTGGAGTGTATCGCCTTCTGCATGTGTACCCGGACCGTCACCAATTTCCAGGTAGATGTCCTTAACCCCAGATATCAGACTGGAACTACGAATAACGGCCCTTGCCGGCCTGGCCAGTTTAATCCTTTTATCCAGCGCCATTTCAACCACGATCCTGTCCGGATTGTCCAGTTCCAGATCTATTCCCGCTACATTTCCCACCTTGTAGCCATTCAGGAACACCACTGCAGACTCTATCAGTCCGCTGATATCATTATATACAACATAATAGGTTGCTGTCTTCTTAAAAACATTGATACCTTTCAGGTAATTGATGCCCCAGATCAGCAATGCAAGGGCAATGACTGCGGTGATACCGATTTTAAATTCACGGGATAACTTCATGAGTTCAGTTTTTACGTATGTTCTGTTGGGATTCGCTTAGCGCCTGGCTGAGCGGAATGATTGCTCCATCTTTGATGCCGATGATAAATGCGTCCGGAAAGCGTTCACGGATCTTGTTGCTGTATGCCATAATTTCTTCAAAGGTGTGACTGCCGCCAACCGCGTATTTAAACAGTCCGTCAACCTGATATTCAGACACTTCCTTAAGACCTTCAAACAACGGTGCATTCAGTGGTATGGATTTTGAGGAAACTGTTACCTGTATTTTAAATTCAATTGGCGTTAAGGCATTGCCGGGAGCTGCCTCAACGGGACCAGGATCTTCATTGCTGTTTTGTATGTCCGGATCCTTCAGAACCACATTTTCCGGTTCGTCCGGCAATATAAGATCCATAGTTTTTGATGTTGTTGCAAAATAGGATTTTGACTCGACAACATTCCTGTAATCCCGGAATGCCCTGAAAATTGCGGAAGCAATCAGATCCTGCCCGTGTTCGGAAATCAGGTAGTCCTCTTCACCGGGATTCGTTATGAATCCTGTTTCGATCAATACGCCCGGCATTGCCGTTCTTGCAAGAACAAGCAAACCCTGCCGGTAAACACCCCGGTCTTTCCTTTTCGCCCTTTCCCGGAACTGATCCTGAACCAGTGCTGCAAAACTCACGCTTCTTTCAAAATACCGCTCCTGCATCAGGGAAAACATGATATAGGATTCCGGAGAATTGGGATCAAAACCCTCATAGGTTGTTGTATAATCCTCTTCATAAAGTATAACGGAATTCTCCTGCTTTGCAACTTCAAAATTTTCGCCAGCCCTGTGATATCCCAGCAACAATGTTTCCGTGCCATAAGCTTTGTGATCCGAATTACCGTTTGCATGAATGGAAATAAAAAGATCGGCCTTATGGCTATTCGCAATTTCAGCTCTTTTATGCAAGGGAACAAATTCATCCTTTTTGCGGGTATAGACCACTTTGACATCGGGTATATTCTGTTCAATATATTCACCAAGTTTAAGGGCAATGGCAAGGACAACATGTTTTTCACTGGTCTGCTTCCCGATGGACCCCGGATCTTTTCCCCCGTGTCCGGCATCGATTACAACGGTCCTGATCTTATAGTTGTTGCCGGTATCCTGAGCAGCCGTCTGAACAAGAAAAGCAAAACAAAATATTCCAAGCATTGAAATGATCCGAAAATCCACCCCGGTATATTTTTTGTTCATTTCGATACGTTATTTTATTAGCTTTACAACGTGTTCTCAGTTCGTGATGATGCAAAAATAACATTTATGTTCTGATTTCAATATACAGCTTTTCCACAGCATATAGTGAATATGTTTTCTTTCTCACACCATACTAATGGTCATGATAATACTCTCAATACAATCCTCAGGCTGACATGCATTGTCTTTTTCAGTCTGTCGCTATTCTTCAGGTCAGCAGCACAGGAACCTGAAATCCCGGCGGATTCCGTTCTGGTCTTTCCATCTGATTCAGCTTATTTGTTGCAGGATAAAGTTATAACGGATACCATTTTACCGGATTCCGGATCATCCGGAAACATGGTTCTTGAGTCAGAAGTGAAATATTCATCAGAAGATTCGCTCAGCATTTCACTGGGACAGGAAAAGATATTTCTGTTCAGGAATGCAGATGTCAGTTATCAGAACATCAACTTGAAAGCTGACTATATAGAATTTGACATGAGAAACTATACGGTAACGGCAGCAGGATTACCCGACTCGACCGGCAATATTGCAGGGAAACCTTCCTTTACACAGGGAAGTGAAACTTTTGACTCAGACTCTTTAAGATATAATTTCGATACTCAGAAAGGTCTGATCAAATCCATCGTCACACAGGAGGGAGAAGGATATCTGCACAGTGAAAAAACGAAACGCTTCGGGAGCGGGGAGATCCACATCAGCTCAGGCAAGTATACAACCTGTGATGCCGAGCATCCCCATTTTTATATTCAGATCACAAAAGGTATTGCCATACCCGATGAGAAACTGTTAAGCGGTCCGGCTTATCTGGTTGTAGAGGACATCCCGCTTCCGATTGCGCTGCCCTTTGGATTTTATCCCTATACAGAGACACGGACTACGGGACTGATCATACCGACTTACGGTGAGGAGAAAACCAGGGGATTTTTTCTGCGAAACGGCGGCTGGTATTTTGCGTTCAGTGACTATATCGATCTTTCGATACTGGGTACCCTGTATTCCCGCGGCACCTGGGGTTTGACAGCATCATCGGTATACAATGTCAGATACAGATTCAGCGGAAGATTCAACGTCGATTTTTACAACAACAAGGTGCGGGACGATCCCGGCTTCACAGGTTCAAAAGACCTGAGAATAAGCTGGACCCATTCACAGGATGCCAAAGCGAATCCCTCGCGGAAATTTTCGGCAAATGTAAATTTCTCCACCATGTCCTATGACAAAAACCACAGTTACAATATCGATGATTACATAACCAATACAAAAAGTTCAAGCATATCTTTCAGCAAAAACTGGCCGGGCAGTCCGTTCAACCTCACGGCAAACCTGAATCAATCCCAGAACAGCCAGTCCCGGATCATCAACATGACATTTCCCAGCATGACATTCAACATGAGCCGCATTTATCCCTTCCGGGGAAAAGATACTTCGGGAGATTACAACTGGTTTCAGAACATACAGATCAGCTATTCATCCAAACTGGAAAACAGGATCAGTGCACCGGATTCCACTTTCTTTACGAAAAAAACACTCGATGATATGAAAAACGGATTTTACCATTCAATACCCATTTCCCTTACCAACATTAAAATATTGAAATACATTAACATATCCCCAAGTGTCAGTTACAGCGGCATACTCTATACAAGTTACCTGGAAAAAAGGCCCAATCCGGATACTGCAATATATTCGGAACGGATCCTGAATGATACGATCAGGAAATTAACCTACGCACAATCGATTTCAACTTCCATAGGAATATCAGCAAGTCCCAAAATCTATGGTATGTTCCAGTCAACCAGGGAAAACTCCTATATTGCCGCGATCAGGCATGTCATGACTCCCAGCGTGTCATTCAGCTTTTCTCCGGACCTGTCGGCCATCCTGCCTGATTATTACAGAAAATTCGTCACTCCCGGAACCATTACAAAACCCTCCCGGATTGAAGAGTATTCAATCTACGAGAACAATCTTTACGGAACACCGGTTCCGCAAGGTAAAAGCGGTTCATTGTCGTTTGGTCTGAACAACAACCTTGAAATGAAGGTAAGACCAAGAAACGACTCAATTGGGGAATTGAAAAAAGTCATCCTTCTGAACAATCTTAATTTCAGGATGTCGTACAATCCGTTTGCAACGGCCTTCCACTGGTCGAGCCTGAACATGTCCGGTTCTACAAGCTTTTTTGACCAGCAGCTAAGCATTCAGTTTGGTGCATCATTTGATCCCTATATGCTGGATTCCGCAGGAAGAAGGATTGACCGCTATCTGATCCTTGAAAAAGCCGGACTGTTCAGGACCACCAACGCTAACATCAGCGCCAATTTCAACCTTCGCTCAGGAGAGAAATCTATGCGTGAAGAAGATGCAGGTCTGGTTGTTCCGGAACCTGAAGATGAATCCAATACAGTGCTCACTCCCCTTAATGAATCGATCGGGTATTTTGGAGCTGAATATGTGAACTTTAACATACCCTGGAGCCTGAATGTCAATTATAACTGGAGCTACTCAAAACAGGGTCAGAAAGCTTCTTTTAATCATACTGTCAGGATCAGCGGAGACATCAGCCTGACCCCAAAATGGAAAATAGGCGTGAACAGCGGATTCGATTTTGTGTCCCGGAAAATCACCACGACAAACATAAGCATTTACAGGGACCTTCATTGCTGGGATATGCGTTTCAGCGTAATACCTTTTGGTGACCGGCGAAGCTATACCTTCACCATCAGCGCCAAATCATCCATTTTACGGGATGTGAAATACAGCAAAAGCAGAAGCTGGTATGATAACTTTTAGTTCACGAAATGAACCATTCCGCTGCATGCTGAATGGAAAACAATACAATCACCGGATCAATACTTTGTTCTGACCTTTAATAGGCAACGGCAAAAAGCACCCTGCGCTTTGAGGGTTTCCCGGAAAAGATACAGGTACCTTCTTCCTGGTCCATATTAAAAGGGATGCAGCGGATTGTGGCCTTGGTTTCGTCCTTGATTCTGGCTTCGGTTTCCGGATCTCCGTCCCAGTGTGCATAAACAAAACCTCCTTTCCTTTCAATCACCCCTCTGAATTCATCCCATGAATTTGCCCGGAAAGTGTTCCGATTTCGAAAATCCAAAGCCCTGTTGTAAATGTTCTGCTGTATATCCTTCAACAAATCCTTCACGTAACGATCGATCCCGTCTGCAGGCACGACCTGTTTTTTCAGGGTATCACGCCTTGATGTTTCCACCGTACTGTTCTCCAGGTCACGGGGTCCGATCGCCAACCTTACCGGTACACCTTTCAGTTCATATTCTGCAAACTTCCATCCGGGCTTTTGGGTGTCACTTCCGTCATATTTCACTGTTAAGCCCTTTGCTTCCAGTAATTTCTTGATTTTCATCGCTTTTTCCGTAATTTCAGTCAGCTGTTTCTCATTCTTGTGAATGGGTATGATCACAACCTGAATGGGAGCAAGTTTTGGAGGCAACACCAGACCATGGTCGTCTGAATGGGCCATGATCAGGGAGCCAACAAGCCGCGTAGATACTCCCCATGAGGTCGCCCAGACATATTCGAGTCTGCCGTCCCTGCTCAGATACTGAACGTCGAATGCCTTTGCAAAATTCTGACCCAGAAAGTGCGATGTGCCGCCCTGAAGCGCCTTACCATCCTGCATCAATGATTCTATGGTATAGGTATCCACTGCGCCAGCAAACTTCTCGTTTTCTGTTTTCACACCTTTATAAACCGGCAGTGCCATGAATCGCTCAGAAAAATTCGTGTATACATCAAGCATTTTCATGGTCTCCTCAAGAGCCTCATCCCGGGTGGCGTGGGCGGTATGCCCTTCCTGCCAGAGAAATTCAGTTGTACGCAAAAACAGTCTGGTCCTCATTTCCCACCGGACAACATTGGCCCATTGATTGACAAGGATTGGAAGATCGCGATAGGACTGTATCCAGTTTTTATAGGTATTCCAGATGATGGTTTCCGATGTAGGCCTGATGATCAGCTCCTCATCAAGTTTAGCTGTCTCATCGACAACAACACCTTTGCCTGTACCATCATTTTTCAACCTGTAATGGGTCACTACGGCACATTCTTTCGCAAATCCCTCAACATGCTCTGCTTCCCTGCTTAAAAAAGATTTGGGAATGAACAGCGGGAAATAGGCATTGGAATGACCGGTCTCTTTGAACATCCTGTCAAGCTCCTGCTGCATTTTCTCCCATATCGCATAACCATAAGGCCTGATGACCATACACCCCCGGACAGCCGAGTTTTCTGCAAGTTCCGCTTTTACTACGAGATCATTATACCATTGTGAATAGTTATCGCTTCTTTTGGTCAATTCTTTTGCCATGCTTTATATATTGGTATGGAATTTGTGATTAATTTTATGTGACAATTTTGCTGCAAAGTAAAAAAATAAAACAATATCTTCACATTAAAATTGGAGGTTGAAAATGAAAACAACAGGTAAAATATTCATAATGGTAGCGCTTGCTGCATATGCTTCCCCATTCGCATCAGGCCAGCAAGTTACGACGGAATATGACGATCTTTACTACATACCTTCAAAAGAAGCAGCAGCACAGGTCGCAGAAACTCCGGAAACTTTTGGACCCCAGGCCCCGTCTGAGCAATTGGATGATTATGAAATTTACATACGAAATCTTGAAAATCAGCGTTTAAGTCAATCTGAAACTGAAAATACAGAGGAATATGTTGAGTATGCTGATGACCCGAACTATATGACAAGTGATTCCCGTGAAGAAGACGGAAATACTTATGTGACCAACAATTATTACTACCCGGATTCTTATGCCAGTGATTATTATTATACCAGCAGAATCAGAAGATTTTACCGTCCTTTCTATTCCTATGGCTATTACAGCTCATGGTATCATGATCCCTTCTGGTACAGTCCCGGGTGGTCACTGAGTTTTTCATTCGGTTATCCATACTGGAGTTCCGGTTATGCATACGGATGGCCAAGCTATTATTCCTACTGGGATCCTTTTTACTCCTGGTACAGTCCCTATTATTACTCAAGCTGGTACAGTCCCTATTATTACTCAAGCTGGTACAGTCCCTATTACAGCTGGGGATACAGCCCGTACTGGTCGGGATACAACTACGGCTTTTACAACGGATATCATTATGGAGCCTATAATGATGTCTACCATCCCAAAAGTTCGGTCTATTACGGACCCCGACGAATGGTCGACAACGACCGTGCCATTGCAGTCGGCGGCGGAGGCTTCAATTCAACCTCAGGTGTGGCTACCGGCCGCAGGGTAAGTACGACCTCTTCACCGGTATCAAATAATGTAAGCGGTAATACCACAGAGGGTGGAAGGCGCACTGTCGCCTCTGAAGGTGCAGGATCTGCAACGCAAAACAACAATAATACAAGCAAAAGCACTGCCGATCCCGATGTGAATACTACCGGACGAAGGATCAGCGGAACCGAGAGCAGTGGTTCAACCCCATCGGGGAATGCGGAAAGTGCAGGTTCAGATGCTACACGCAGAGCAGTGTCTCCTTCAAACAGCAATGTTTCCTCCGGTACCAATGAAAACCGGACAGGCAGCAGTCAGAATGCAGGCAGCACAGACCCGCAGGTGATCCGCAGGAGCACACAGCAAACCACACCAGTGACTCCCCAGGACATGCCGGTATATACCCGGCCGGACAACGGCAATTCACAAGGCGGGTCTTCCGGATCAGGCACACTGAACAACCCAGGAACAACAATCATACGTCCTTCCGCCACTCCGCAAAATAATTCATCGACAAACAGCCGTCCAAGCAGCAGTTCTCCTTCATCTTACAGCAGGCAGAGCAGCACCGCCCCAAGTTTCAGCAGTCCGGTCCCGTCGACACGCAGCAGTTCAGGAAATACAAGAACTTATAACGCACCCCGCAGTTCCGGAAGCAGTTCTTCTTCTTTCAGAAGCTCCGGAAGCAGTTCTTCTTCATCGTTCAGCAGACCAAGCAATTCATCGGGTTCATCCGGTTCCTGGGGCTCAAGTCGTTCAAGCTCAGGCAGCTCTTCCCGGTCGGGCTCATCAAGTTCGTCAAGAAGATAAAGATTAACTGCAATACAGGTCAGTTTTGATACGTTTAAAGAACTGTAATTGACTGAAGAAATTCTTCAGGATGGTATCAATTTTTAAAAACAGAACATCATGAAACGCATTGTATCCTCAATATTGGCAGCATCCATTTTTGCCATCGCACACAGTCAATATGTTGCAGATGCCCTCAGGTATTCTCAGAGTTATCCGTCCGTCACTGCACGCAGTATGGCCATGGGCGGCGCCTTCACATCACTGGGAGGAGATTTTTCATCGGTCTACCTCAATCCTGCAGGACTGGGTCTCTACAGAGGTTCAGAATTTGTGGTATCACCCGGACTGGCCTATGCGGGAGTTAAATCCCGGTATTATTCACAAAACAATGAAGACTATAAATACCAGTTTATGTTAGGAAATCTCGGGTACGTCGGAAATTATACCTCCGGAAGGGAAAACGGACTGGTCAGTGCCAGTTATGCAGTCGGTTATTTGCGTCTGAACAACCTGAGCAATGATATCTATATCCGGGGAATCAACGAAAACAATTCCCTGGCGGACTACTTTATGGACTATGCAAACGGCACCGAGCCGGAATACCTTGAACCTTTTTATGAAAGACTTGC
>JAFGPB010000018.1 GCA_016926205.1 Bacteroidales bacterium | reverse complement strand
TCAATACAGGATTTTTTTTCAGGACAAATCCTGATTTCTTTAAAGATTATATTCATTGTTTTTTTAAATTGCACCCGTAAAATCCGGGTATGCATCCACGGCATCAAAACTGAATTATAGAGTCTTAAATGACAACATATTACCTGATTCTCGTAATCATTCTCTTTGTTCTCGCCTTTTCTGATCTCATGATCGGTGTAAGCAACGACGCCGTCAACTTCCTGAATTCCGCGATCGGTTCCAAGGTTGCACCCGTACGCATCATCATGCTGGTTGCCGCACTGGGGATACTGATCGGTGCGACATTTTCCAGCGGTATGATGGAAGTGGCCAGGAGCGGGATTATGAATCCGGGCGCATTCACATTTGCCCACATCATGATCATTTTTCTGGCCGTTATGATTTCGGATGTACTGCTTCTCGATCTTTTCAACACTTTCGGTCTGCCGACCTCAACCACTGTTTCAATTGTTTTTGAATTGCTGGGCGCATCCGTCGGAATGGCCATCATCAATATTGCAAACACCAGTTACACTTTGAACGATCTGGGAGTTTTCATCAATTCTGAAAAAGTTCTGTTGATCATTGCCGGGATCCTGCTTTCTGTAGCCATTGCCTTCACGGTTGGTGTCATCGTCCAGTATATCGCCAGGATCATTTTCAGTTTCAACTTTAAAAACACGTTGCGGTATTTCGGTTCAGTCTGGGGAGGCCTCGCCATTGCATCCATCACCTATTTCATATTGATCAAGGGAGCTAAAGGCTCATCATTTATTAACGACGAACAACTGTTATGGATACAAAATCACAGCACACTGATCCTGGGAACAATTTTCGCTTTTTGCACACTCCTGTTGCAGCTGCTTTACTGGTTGTTCCGAGTGAATGTCTTTAAGGTAATAGTATTGTTCGGGACCTTTGCACTTGCTATGGCCTTTGCCGGCAACGACCTGGTCAATTTTATCGGGGTACCGCTTGCCGGTTTTGAATCCTTTAAGATTTTTACAGCACAGCACGGGAATATTGCCAGTGAATTCACCATGAATACACTTGCTGGAGAAGTAAAAACCCCAACTATGTTTTTGCTGGTTTCCGGCATTGTCATGGCAGTGACCCTGTGGTTTTCCCACAAAGCCAGATCTGTCGTTCAGACCTCACTGAACCTGGGCAATCAGGACATTATCAACGAAAGGTTCTCTTCATCCCTGCTATCCCGGTCACTTGTCAGGATAGGGGTTCAGTCTGGTTACGTGTTGAACCGGTTTTTACCTGATAAATTCAGGAGAGTTCTGAATACAAGGTTTGATGACAAAGCCTTTAAGAAACAAGCCAAAAAGGACAAAGGACTGGCATTCGACCTTGTGCGTGCTTCAGTGAACCTTGTCGTGGCAAGCAGCCTGATTGCATTCGCCACTTCTTTCCAGTTGCCCCTATCCACTACATATGTTACCTTTATGGTTGCCATGGGTACTTCTCTGGCAGACCGTGCATGGGGCAGGGAAAGTGCCGTTTACCGCGTTTCAGGTGTGATCACCGTGATCGGAGGATGGTTTTTTACAGCATTCAGCGCATTCACCCTGGCATTCATCATGGCCCTACTGATCAATCTGGGAGGCCCCTGGGCCATAGGAATCCTGATTCTTGCCGCCATCACAATCATTTACAGAACCCACATCCTGCACAGAAAGAGGGAAGCAGAAGTCCGGAAAATGGAATCCGAGCTTGGAGCTGAACCCGTGATTACCGGCAAGAACATATATGACAAGTGTAACCTCAGGGTGATCAACTCCTTGAATTCCCTATCCGAGATATACTCGGAAATTATGCTGGCTTTTATCGGTGAAAAGCGAAAAAAACTGAACAAGGCGAACAAAGAGGTTAGAAAGCTAAACAGGGAAATAAAATCTTTCAAGAAAAATGCACATGAGGTGGTTCTCAGACTTCAGGAGAAAGAGCCCGCGGAAACCGGAGAGTATTACGTTCAGATGCTGGATTATCTGCGTGAAACAGCTCACTGCCTCACTTACATCAGTGAACCTGCATACAACCACATCGACAACAATCATGAGCCTTTGCAACCTGCAGACGCTGAAGATTTCACAAAATTCCTGGAGACGTTCCGGGACTACATTTCCGGTGCTGTCAAGGTGATCGCTTCCAGGAAGTTTGAGAATATCGACAAGCTGTATTCCCAGATGTATGATCTGATAAACAGTCTTTCGAGGATCAGAAAGAATCACATCAAACGGATCAAAGGAGACGGGATCAGCACCCGTGTCAGCATGCTGTACCTGGATATACTAGCGGAAACCAAGAATCTGATATTGTATTCCATAAATCTGGTTAAGACTTCAAGGGACTTTTCAGCCTCCGCCAATTCGGTTAAATAGCTTAAGAGATCCTTTATTCAACCGGTAAACCGGATACCGTGTTACCTGTTTTATTGATTAAAGCAGGAATATGTTGTTTTTCCTGCATTGTTCAATGATCTCATCCGGCCAGATGGTCGATTGTATCTCGCCAATATGCGCTTTGCGAAGGTAATACATGCAGATCCTGGACTGACCGATCCCGCCTCCGATGCACAGCGGAAGCTCGTCATGAATCAGGCGTCTGTGAAACAACAACGCTTTGCGCTCTGAGTTTCCGGTAAGTTCCAGTTGTTGAATCAATGTATCTCTGTCCACTCTGATCCCCATGGAAGAGATTTCATATGCGCTTTCAAGGACGGGATTCCACAAAATGATGTCCCCGTTGAGCCCCCTGCAACCGTTTAAAGTAGGTGTGATCCAGTCGTCATAATCGGGTGCGCGGTTGTCATGCTTTTCTCCGTTCGAAAGTTCGGCACCGATCCCTATGATAAAGACGGCACCATGTTTTTTCACTGCCTCATATTCCCTTTCCCTTGGATTCAGTTGCGGATATTGGGTCATCAGCTCTTCAGAATGAATAAAGGTAATGTCATGTGGCAACAAAGGTCTGATCTCACTGTATTCTTCAAAGACCACGTATTCGGTTCGTTTCAGCACCTCATATATTTTCCTTACAATATATTTCAGAAATTCCAGGTTCCGGTCCTGGACTGTGATCACCCGTTCCCAGTCCCACTGATCCACATATAACGAATGTATATTATCCAGTTCTTCATCAGGCCGGATCGCATTCATGTCTGTATAGATCCCGTTCCCGACCGGAATATTATAATCGGCCAGCGCCATCCTTTTCCATTTGGCAAGTGAATTCACGACTTCAGCCGGAGCATCATCCATGTCTTTCACCGGAAACGTTACTTTCCGTTCAGTACCATTTAGGTCATCATTGATACCGGTACCTTTTAAAACAAAAAGCGGTGCGGTAACCCTTCTAAGGTTCAGTTCAGCTGAAAGCTGCTGCTGAAAAGTGTCTTTTACAAGTTTAATGGCTTTTTCAGTCTGGTTTAAATCCAGAATGCTCCTGTAATTGCCCGGAATGATCAAAGGTCTGCCCATACGCAAATCAATTATAGCATATAATATCTATTAAATATTT
>JAFGPB010000017.1 GCA_016926205.1 Bacteroidales bacterium | reverse complement strand
CCGACTGCTTGCCGCTGCACCTGCAAAAGACGGGGCAAGGTAAAGCGGATTTGAATAAAACTGGGAGAACTGAGGATCCTGTGCCAAAGCCCCTGTCAATCCAGCTAAACCCACAACACATATCAGCAGTAGTTTTTGCATACCTGTATTTCATCCAAAGGAGATTCCGGACATTACAATATCATACGTGATTTTGCGGGGATTGGTTCTTAAATTACGCATCAATACCTGGTTTTTTTTCAGGGGCAACATCAGAACTGTTGCATCCGGAGTTCCCGTTCCTTTCAGGGCTGCCTTACCAGCAGAGTCAGGTCACCTGCCCTGACAAAGGGTTTTCCGTTGGTGAAGGTAGCAGTGACCCTCCATACATACACATCCTGTTTGGCCGGTGAATCATTGATGAATCCATTCCAGCCCCTGTTTACATCTTCGCTTACGAATATGAGCTCTCCCCACCGGTTGTATATTTCAAGCCGGTATTTTTCGATGCCTTCTGCTACAGGCCTGAAAATCCTGGGATCCGGATCGTTGGGATTGTAGTTTTCATCTGCCGGGTGATCGGGATAAACAGTTATCGCATTGGGAAATGTAATGCTTCCCCTGCCTTCGACAATCACCGGGATCTCATGTGTAAGGGTATCATAGCATCCCTGGTTGCTTTCGGCAATGAGGGTGACATAATAACCGCCCACATCCATAAATTCATGCAAAGGTTGAAATTCAGTACTGATCGTTCCGTCGTCAAAATCCCAGAGGTATAACGAACCGTTCTGGGTTGTATTGAAAAATTTCACCGGAGTTCCTTCCTCGGTCTGGCTTCGCACCCAGACATAATCCGGTGCGAATGAAAAATTAGCTACCGGTTTGGGATGTACGACCACTTTTTTGTAATCCCAGTTTTCACCACCATCACCGCTCACATCCAGTCTTACGATATATACTCCGGCTGTGTCATAGATGATCGATGACGGCACCGGATCTGTGGATGACATTCCTTCATAACCGAAATCCCATACATAGCTGTCGTTATAGGCATATTTTGTTGTGGAAGGGAATTCAACCTCGAGTGGCATACATCCGTAAATATCATCACCGAGATCGACCTGCGGCAGTGGAGGATTGATGATGATGTAATGAAGGACCGTATCCGAACATTCGGGATTGGAGGAGTTGGAAGCGATCAGATTCACGGGTATACGGTTCTCATCTGCAAGTTCACCCCAGATGTAATATTCTTTTACAAAATTCGGATCATTTTCCGTTGAATGCGTTCCGTCACCGAAATCCCAGTAATATTCCCAGGCCGGCTGGTTGTTCGTCAGGTTGTTCATATTGACGGTAGTAATTTCAGTAAGGATGTTGAAGTCCTGTACCTGCGGACTGGGAAGGAATTCTGCCAGAGGCTTCGGATACACCGTGATCTGTCCGGTGGTATCATCGGCGCAGCCGTTCACGGAAACTGCCCGGAACATCACGTCAAACACTTTGTTGGTGCTGCCGGAGTTCACGAACAGGTGAAAAGGATCCTCAAAGTTGCTGATCACCTTGTTGTCCACATACCAGTAATAATCATTTGCATTGATCGCCGTCCCGTTAAAAATGACTTCAAGGGGATTGCATCCGTTCAGCTCCGATGCGGCAAAATCAACCTCCACACCGGGGTATATGCCGATGGGTTTGGTAACGGTATCGGTACAGTTGTAACCGGTTGTGACAATGAGCCTGATGTTTTTGTCAACCGTTGCCGGTCCGTAGTTGTAGAAAGTTTCAGTGGGACTGGGCTCTGCACTGGCGGACCCGTTGTCGAAGTCCCAGTCATAGCTTAAAGCACTGCCTTGTGAATTGTTGGTGAATGTGACTTCAAAAGGAGGACAGTCAAGTGCAACGGGATAGCTGAAATCTGCAAGCGGTTTGGGATGAACCGTGATGGTCTGCGATACCGAACTGCTGCATCCGTATACCGATGTCGCCGACAGCTTCACCATATAGTCAGCATTGCTGATATGGCTGTAGTTTTTGAAGTCGTGTGAGGGTTCAGTGGCCACTGAACTGGTACCATCACCAAAAGTCCACATGAAGGCTGTGCCGGAAATAATATTGGTGTTGTTTGTGAAATTGACGGAAAGCGGCTGGCATCCTTCAGTCAGATCCGGTGTGAAGCCTGCCGTAACTTCAGGGAAAACCGTCACGGTATCACTCTTTGTCGCGCCGCAACCATGAATGTTTTCTGTCCGAAGCACAAGCGCATATTTCTGTGGTTCCGTTGTAAGATTGATGTAAGGCGGAATATCCGGATCAGAGAAATCATGCAGCACAATGGAATCATCTGGTGTGTATTTCCAGATGAAATCCGTTATGCCTCCTGACGAAAAATTGTCCACAGCGATCTTGAACGGAGAACAGCTATCCAGTTGTGCAATGGTAAAATCGGCTGTCACTTTGGAATAGACCGTGACATGTCGCGTCAGACTGCTGTCGCAACCCGCAGGATTGATTGCCGTAAGTGTTACATGGTAGGTCGTGTCCTGATCGGTTGCATTCCTGTAAAGCTTCGGCAGGGGATTTTCACTGGCTGAGAAAGTCTTGTCCCCGAAATCCCAGATAAAATCCAGGTCTTTACCGAGCGAATGATTCAGGAACGATACATTCAGGGGGTTGCAACCTTCATCCGGACTGTCAAAATCAAAATCAGCCACCACCTGTGGGAAAAGAAAGACGGACCGTTGCAGGGAGTCGGCACACCCCTCGGCATTGACGACACGCAGGTTTATGAAATAGGCTGTATCATGGTCCGTATTGTTCTCATAAAGGTGGTACTGAGTTTCCGGCAAAGGAGTGGTAAATTCATTGCCGTCACCAAAATCCCAGTGGAAGTCCGCTCCTCCTTTTGATGTGTTGACAAGTTCAACGTTCAGCGGGGAGCAATTGCTCATATAATCGACTGCAAAATTTGCTTTTACGAAGGGATACACGGTGACGGTATCCCTCAGCGTGTCAGCACAAAAATAGTCGGAGGTGGTGACCAGCATGACTTCATATTCCTGCGTCGTGCTGGTCCGGTTAAAGTATCTGTGCACAAATCCTGAACCTGTTGTGTCGATTAAGGATGTTCCGTCACCCAGATCCCATTCATTGAGCAGTTTGTATCCGACAGATTGATTGGTAAAGCCTATGTTTGTCGAGTCACACACTGCATCGTCAGTCATGGTGAACCCGGCATGTACCTCGGGATAGATGATCAGCCGTTTGGAAATGGCGGTATCCGGACAACCGGCAAGATTTACGCCGATCATTCCGATAAACAGGGTATCCGGATGGGATTGCGTGGTGTCACGATGACTGAAAATGAAGCTGTTTGGATCTGTAGTCGCAAATGTACTGTCCATGATGATCCGCGAAGGATCATAAATCGACCACTTGAATGTATCCACTCCCATTGATCCTGAAGGATTTATGGTTGTTGAAAATGGTGAGCAGTTGGTCATGTTGTCCACGCCGAAGGCGGACTTTATATACGGATGCACTGTAACCGGAAGGCTTGCCGTATCCCCGCAGCCATATTTCGTTAAGACGATAAGCTGTACATTGTAGGTCGTGTCCTTGCCGCTCAGGTTTTCGAAGGTAAAGGACGGATACGGCACATAAGACTGCTGATAATTGACGAAATCCCAGTAACTGTTCAGTGTGTCGATCACACCCAGTGTTGTGTCGCTGAAATGAACGGGAAGGGGATTGCAGCCGATATCCCGGTCTGCCATGAATCCGGCCCTGACGGAAGGTTTTACCTTGATTGTCTTTTCCCGCTGGTTCGGACACATACCATATTCTCCTTTTACTGTCAGCCGGACCGTGTATTCCTGAATGGAATCGGTCAGGTTTTCGGGAAAAGTCCATCCGAAAGGATTGGACAGGGTGCTCTGGTTTACGATTGTGTTGTGCCGTGTATCGAAGTTCCAGTAATTTTCAACCGCCTTGGTAGTGTCTGATAAGTTTGTAAAGACAGCGGTGAAAGGTGAGCAGCCGGTTGCGTTTTCCACTTCAAACATCGCCACCGGTCCTGCTACTACATAAATGTTCATGATCAGGGCAGTGTCTCCGTAACATTCTCTTTCGACATTTACCTTGAATTTGTAAAAGCCGCTGACCTGCGGGGAGAAATACGGATCGGCAATGGTCGTGGAGCTCAGGTGCAAGGTGTCATCCGGATTTGATTCGCAGGTCCATTTATAACTGAGACCGCCGCTTGCAACAAGGTGTATGGGATCAAAGGAGCAATAGGTCTTTTGTTTGATGGCGTTTGCACCTCCGATTCCTGCGTTGGCGTAATCGGACTGGTAGTCGGAAAAATATCCGTATTTGCATCCGGTTGCAGTACCTCCGTTAATTACTCCCAGATGAAAGCGTGCAATGGCATTGCTTATGCGTGCTTCATTTCCGGGAAGTATTTTGCCCGCGATGAACGCATTTACTTCAGCGGTTTTCTTCAATACAGCCCATGTGGAATCCATGATGTAGTCAAAATAGTTTTCAGGGATCACACTGGTCGTGCCACTGCTTGTTATCGTAAAGTTTTTTACTGCCTGGTTCTTTTTTGTGCTCGTCATGCTGGTGTCATTCCGCACCATCAGGTTTATAAAAAAAGCATCATATGTATTGGGCGTGCGTGTAAAGGTAACGCTGTATGAACCCGTACAGCCGTCAATGGTTGGCAGGACCGCTCCTCCCAGCTCGCCTCCGAAGCCGGTTACGTGGTTTACATAGATGGGCTGAGACCCTTCGACATGCACGTAACTGCTGTTGATTTCATAGCTGTACATGGTCCCGGCAACCGGGATCGTTTGTACAGGAATGCCATCGATGTATATGATGGTATTGGGACGTGTGGTGGTGATGAAGATCCGTTCGCCCCCGTCAAAAGTGGTTTTTGTGACCTGCCCTTTCATCACGATGTATTCATGTCCGATCAGTCCTACGGGTATGGTCTGGTCGCCAAAAGTATCAAAGCTCAGGGCAGTGCCGGAATCATTTCGTGATTTACGCATGGAATCGTCATACAGGGTGATGACAATATCTTTATCCGATTTCACCCTTGCCCCTTTGATATGCCTGTTGGCAGCCATGGATTCAGCCCTGAATGTGAAGGTCTCTCCTTCATTAAGAAAGAACACCACGGAATCCCCGGGATTGGTGTCAAAGTAGAGCCAGTCGTCCGTCGGATAAACGACAATGCGGGTATTGTTCTCTGTGGCGTTGATGACAAATCCGCTCCATGTGGTATTGCTGTACCTCGATCCGTCACCCGGAAAGTGGTTCTGGGTGGACACAAAAAAATCCTTTCCGAATGCATTTCTTCCTTTCAGCGGGAAAATATCACGGTTGTAATAGTTGTCCAGTTCATAGTACACTGTGATGTCACCAGGATCCGAAGTGATCTTGAAAGCTTTTTTCTGTATGCTTGCCGGTGGTTGCGGAAGCGACTGCGGATAATTTTCGATTTGGTCGATCCCCATCAGTGCATCCAGTTGTATCGTTCGATGCTCAAGCTCATCGAGGTCAAAAATGATGGGTGTGAAACCCGGATTGGCCGGCTGGCTGACCGTGACCGTGGTTGCATTGATTGCCGTGATGTGCAGATAGATTGGCGCCCCGTTCCTGGGAGGATTGCCATGAACACTTGATATATCGGGAGCTGCAAACCAGAACAGGTTGTCCGTCTGGGCTGCGGTCATGGAAGCAATGAAACAAAATATCAATGTCAGTAAACGGTGCTGCATTCAATGGTTTTAAACGCAATTTCTGAATATACAGTAGTGCTTTTTTAAAGTAATGTACATCACCCTAATCCCAATGTGAATACCATAACTTTCTTTCTGAATATACGTAAAACCCACATGAATAGTTATAATATATCCGGCAATGAGATTATTGAAACTGACAATGGCTGGTTTCATTCTGAGTACCTGGTACTCGCATGCCCAGATGGACACGGTCCGGTACCTTGAATCCGGTTTCGAGACGCTGGCTGACCAGCAACAATGGACGAGTCTTCCGGCTGACAATCAGAAAAAATGGATCTTTCAGAAAGGAGGACTCGACGGATACAACCCCGATACTGCATACAGCGGCAATTATAATGCTCTTTACTACTGGGGGGATCCGCAGCCTTACCCGCGCATGCTGGTGTCCCAGCCGATTGACCTCAGTGATGCCAGCCGGCCCGAGCTTTCCTTCGGCTACGCTATGCTGCCGGATTTTTTCGGTCTGCATCATCTGTCCCTGCTTTTCAAAGCCGGTGCTTCAGCGCCATGGGATACCATTGCCACATATACCACTGAAGCCGACTGGACACTCAGGACTTTTAATATAAAAGACTACGGTGCCAAATACCTGTGTGAGGATTTTCAGGTCGCATTCCTGGGAACATCGGGAGGAGGACACGGGGTATGCGTGGATCAGGTGATCATTGAGGAGAAAGATGCCATTGTGCGGTATGTGAAATCAGTCGGCGCCAGCCATGTTGGTCATGACGTGGTACCGTCGGGAGCTGTTGACATTCCGGTGATGAGGGTGGATGTTGTGATTGTGGGAAATACCGATCAGACCGTGTTAAATTCCGTTTCATTCACATCAATGAATGT
The DNA here is from genome assembly GCA_016926205.1 of Bacteroidales bacterium. GTDB lineage: Bacteria > Bacteroidota > Bacteroidia > Bacteroidales > UBA10428 > UBA5072. The sequence goes on along the minus strand of JAFGPB010000017.1, from coordinate 12,617 downwards.
GGATGACGATCTTTTTGGGGCAAATGCATTTGAACTTGTGGCAACCCCCGACAGCATATACCGGCCTACCTCAGAAAGTGGTTCACTGAAGATCGGCACAGCTGTCAGCGTGGCAGGGGGAGAGATCGTATTTGACAATCTGAATTGCGAATTGGCTACCGGTTTGAATTCGATCTGGCTCATTGCAGATATTAAAGGTACGGCTCCACATGACAGTCCGATGGATTTCAGGCTTGAAAGCCATGCCGTTGAGGTCAATGCATCGACGTATCCTGCGGTTGAGTATTCCCCTCCGGGTTTTAACATCATTGAACATTCTATATTGTTTGAAGGCTTCGAGGGCACAGGTTCCTGGGTTGTTCAGAATGACTTTGAAATGGCGGCTCCCCAGGGTTATGTGGCTCATATTACCACTGACCCCGACTTCGCATACAGCGGAAACAGGATTCTGGGAACCGATCTCACGGTTGATGGCAGATATCTGCTGAACATCACTTCCGCTAATGCGTATTATGCCACATCACCGGTCATCAATCTGAAATATTATGACGACGTCAAGCTTACCTTTAAGAAATGGAATGCTTTTGAAGGGAATGATCATGCCGTGATTGAAGTCAGCATTGATACGGGAGATACATGGTACCGTCTGTGGGACAGCAAGATCGATGCACTGACTCCCGATTATCAGTGGAATGATCTGACATTTGCGCAGGAGTTTGATGAGATCGCCTCCCGCCAGCCCTGGGTTCAGGTCCGTTTTGGAGTGATCTTCTCTGATAACAGCTTTGCCTACGCAGGTTTTAATATCGATAACTTCGCCGTTACCGGCAAATACCTTACAAATGATGTGGGTATCGTTTCCATGACCGCTCCTGTCGATGATTGCCACAATCCTGGTATGGATTCTGTTGAAATAGTGGTGCGCAATTTTGCCGATGGCGAGACAGCCGCTTCCATTCCGGTTTTTTTTTCGATGGACGGGAGTGAGACCCTGAAAGTATATGATCATATAACCGGACCCATTCCCCGGGACGGAAGCGTGACCTTCCGGTTCGCACAGGCTGCTGAATTTCCGGAAGCGGGTGTTTATGGAGACTTCACTGCAGGAATTGAAATGGATGGTGACGAGGATCCGGACAACGATATCGTGGTAAAAAGTGTGTTCATACAGGAGAGCATCACTCCTCCCCATCTGCAGACATTTGAAACGGGCGACGGATACTGGAAAATATATGGTACGGATCCCACGTGGATGTGCAAGTCACCGGAAGGAAGCATTCCTGCTTTGCCCGGCAGTCTTAAATCATGGATCCTTTCGCCTTTTGGAAATTACCTCACCAGTGACACTTCCTTTGCAGAAAGTTCCTGTTATGATATGGTTCCGTTGGGGAGGGCTGTTCTGGAAATGGACCTGTGGATCGATTCTGAATCCGGGAAAGATGGTGCCTGTATTGAACTGAGCACCGATGAGGGTGAAAGCTGGATCTTAGTGGATGCCAATGAATACGGGTGGGACTGGAACTGGTACAATACAACCGTTGCTGCTCTGGGAACAGCGGGATGGTCGGAGATCAATACCAGCGGATGGAAGACCGTAAGGCAGGTATTGCCGGAATCGCTTTTGCTAGAGAACAAAGTCAAATTCAGGATAAAATGGGCTTCAGATGAAGACAATACATACAGGGGCATGGCATTTGACAATTTTACACTATATTCTGCTCCGCCTGACATTGGTGTTGTAGCGGTCGATTCATTTGCCAGCCGTTGTCAGTATCTGAATCCCGGCCTGGTAGAGGTGACCATAGAGAATCTGGGCATCAATCCCATGTCTGCCGGTGATACGGTTGTCCTGGGATTTGATTTCAATGGAAGTCCCCTTGACAGGGATACGATCCTTCTGGCAGATGACCTGCTGCCCGGACAGACGCTGGAGCATGCTTTTGATGCCATGGTGGACGTCAGTATGCCGGGGATCTACAACATTACAGCGTATACTTTGACAGAAGACGATCCGTATTTTTACCTGAGCAACAATGATACTTTGTCACTCGATTTTGAGGTGTACGCCAATCCTGTGGTAACAATGCTCGGAGATACAATACAGACCCAAATACCGGACACGGTGCAATTGAGACCGTATTATGATCCGGATTATGATTACTACTGGGATTATGACGGATCGACCAGTGCTGTTTTCGCCGTTCCCGAGGAAGGGATGTACCGTGTGAAGGTGACAGATGCCAGGGGCAACGGATGTGCAGCGGACGATTCATCATACGTTGAACTGCTTTTTAATGATGTTGGTGTGGACAGTCTGCTTTACCCTATTGACCACTGCGGACTGGGAACCTCGGAATACCTTGTGATCCGGGTCAGGAATTTCGGTACCGACAGCATTGTATCAGGGAGCAGGATAGCTGTGGCTTATGAAATGAACGAAGGATTACCGGTCAGGGATACAATTGAGGTTGTGGAAACTCTGCCGGCAGGTGATGCTGTTGATCATACATTTGCGACGGGATCGGATCTCACGGCACCAGGTATTTATCATTTCAGGGTATATTCTGATTTTGAAGGTGATACGGTACTTTCAAACGATGTTGTTGAGAAGGATGTAGAGATGTACGGTTATCCCACGGTGGATATTGGTCAGGATATCACGATACAGGCCCTGACGTACGAGCTGGATGCGGGTGCGGGCTATACGGGATATTTATGGAGCAGCGGCACCACGGAACAGACCTTTGAAGTAACCAGTACGGGGACCTACTGGGTCCGGGTGACCGATGAGAACCAGTGCGAAGGCTATGACACGGCGACCATCAGACTGAAGATCCGGGATCTGAGTCCTGCAGCATTTTCCGGACCGTTATCCGGTTGCCAGTGGGAAGGAGCAGAGCCGGTGATCCTGCAACTGTGGAATACGGGAACGGACACAATACCTGCGGGACAGGATATCGATGTCACTTACATTCTTGATGAAGGCCCTGTGGTGGAAGAATTGCTGACACTGGACAGTGAACTGTTGCCGGAACATTACGTCGAACATGTGTTTACGGGAGAGGTGGATGTGTCACAGGAAGGCGACTATGGCTTTGTGGCAACTGCAAAAATGACGGGGGATATACGGACATTCAACGATACGCTGAGGTTGACGGTATTTCGTTATTCTGCGCCGGCAGTTGATTTCGGTCTGGAAGAGGTGGAATATGCCGAAGATATTGAGTTTGTAATCGATGCGGGGTATTCGCCGCATTACATTTATGACTGGCAGGATGATTCAGCAAATCATACATATACTGCCGTGACGAGCGGCACATACCATGTCATAGTGACGGATACCCGGACGGCCTGTTATGACGGGGATACGGTGATGCTGTTTCTAATCTATAATAATGTTGGTGTGACCTATACGGATATGCCCGTTGAGGGATGTTCCGGTGAATACGACAATATCACGGTACGGATAACCAATCTCGGGACGACAAACATCGGCAGTGTGGTGCCGATCTATGTGAGGTGCAATATCAACGGATCCGTGGTATTCACTGAGGAGGTTGAAAGGACTGCAAACTTTGCACCGGGGACGGGAATAGATCTGGAATTGACAAATGCAGTTCTCGTAGAGGAGGAAGGCATCAGCCGGATCTCATTCAGTACATTATACGATGAGGATATGAAGCCCTGGGATGACACGCTGTTGGTGGAATTTGACGGACTGCTGAGTCCGGATATTGATTTCGGTGAAGTGAACGGGATATTGAATGTTGGATTGCCGCATGACCTGGATGCGGGAGGGGGACATAAATCGTATCTCTGGCAGGACGGGTATACAGGACAAATATATACTGCAGTGGAGAGCGGGACTTACAGTGTTGCGGTAACGGGACAGAATGACTGTGTTGCGGAGAAGAGCGTGCGTATCAATCCCGGAACAGTTATAGAGCATCACACGGGATTGATCAGGGAAATCAGAATATTTCCGAATCCGGGAGACGGAAATTTCATACTGGAAGTGGATGCGGAAATGGCTGAAGATCTGACGATGCAGGTATATGATTCGGGCGGGCAGCTGGTGTATTCCCATCCGCTGGGCAAAGGGGAACAGATCCGGGAACAGATCAACCTGATGCACCTTTCACACGGCATATATCACATTCTGATTACCGGGGACAATCCTGTATACCAGGGTAAGCTGATCATTCAATAGACATGACGCTCCCGTTGCTGTCCTTTCATGTCATGATATCCCCCCGGCAGGATTCCGTCATGTGATTTTGCTGTACCGAAGTGATATCACCCTGCCGGGATTCCATCGGTATGACAATTGTCCTGTTTTCCCCGGTCAAATCAATGTAATTTTAATTCCCTGAAGTTGTGTTCCCGGATTATGAAAAGTATGAACAGGCTGCTCATCGGATTGCTGCAACATATGCCCAAAAGTTTTGTCTGGGTCTTCTCAAAGCGGTATATTGCAGGAGCTCATCAGGAAGATGCGCTGCGTGTCACAAAGAACTTCAACAGTCAGGGGATCAAAACCACAATTGATCTGCTGGGTGAGTTCAATACAGGCAATGAAGAGATCAGGGATAATAAACAGGAATACATCAGTTTGATCGGAAATTCCATACTTGCCGGACTCGACAATTCCTTTTCAATCAAACCCACCATGTTCGGATTGCTGCAGGATGAGGAGATGTGCTACTGTCATATCCGGGATCTACTGGTAAAAGCTGCATCGGACAATCGTTTTGTCAGGATTGACATGGAAGATGCACGATGCACGGATAAGGAAATAGAGTTGTATAAAAGACTTCTGAAAGAATTTCCGGAACATGTCGGGATCGTCTTTCAGTCCTATCTCAGACGCACCCTGAATGATCTTGAAACGCTGGGTAATTTTGATGAGGGTAATGGAAGATTCAACATAAGATTGTGCAAAGGCATTTATGATGAACCGTCAGATGTGGCATACAAAACAAGAGATGAGATCAACAACAATTTTCTTGCTGCACTTGATCTGATCTTCCGGAAGAAATATTACGCAGCCATAGCCACGCATGACAGGAAGCTGATCGAAGGTGCATACCATTTGATGAAAAAGTATAATGTCGGAAATACAGCCTGTGAATTTCAGATGCTGTACGGTGTCACACCCGAACTAAGAAAATCTGTGATGGACAAGGGATATATAATGAGGGTCTATGTGCCCTATGGTCTTGACTGGTTCAATTATTCCCTGCGCCGGCTCAAAGAAAATCCACAGATGGTTTCATACATTATCAAGGCATTGTTCGTCAGACAATAGACTGAGTGAAAACGGCTAAGTCTGATGAAACCTGAAAACCTGACTTTCGGTTGCTGCAGTGGGTTTTCTGATGTCCTGACCTGTGTATGCAGGGTAGTATCATCAGTAAACATGGTCACTGTATTTATGTGGCTTCTTTCCTGTCCCTTGATGCATCAGGTGCAAAAAATGGGTTCTATGACAAATGCAAACTCAAAAGGTTTAATCTATTTTTTTCTGATGAGCTTGACAAACTCCATGGCCCATAAGGGGAATGTGGATATCAGGATGACCAGGAGCCAGTCATTCAGACCCAGCGCAACGGTTTTAAATATTCCCTGTAAAAAAGGCAGGTAGATTACCGACATCTGAAGAGCAAAAGAGAACAATACTGCCAGTATCAGTTTTGTATTGGTGAAGAATCCGATTTTAAAAATGGATTCTTTCATGTTCCGACAGTTAAAGGAATGAACCAGCTGACTGCATGCCAGTACGATAAAGCATGCAGTGCGCGCCCTTTCGACAGAACCTTGTTCAACAACGAGGACAAACCAGTATGCAAGCAGGCTGCAAAATGCAAGAAATGTCCCCTGAGTGATGATCAGTCCCCCTGTCTGACGAGTGATGACAGGTTCATTTTTCGGTCGTGCAGGACGTTTCATGACATTCTTATCGATGGGATCAACTCCGAGAGCCAATGCAGGGAATCCGTCAGTTACCAGATTGACCCATAAGATCTGGATAGGCAGCAGCGGAACCGGCCACCGGAGCAGGGATGCAACAAGCATGACCAGGATTTCCCCAGCGTTACAGGAAAGAAGGTAATGAACAAATTTTCTGATGTTGTCATATATGCCTCTTCCTTCCTCAACTCCGGAAACAATAGAAGCAAAATTATCATCCGTGATGACCATTTCAGACACTTCCTTGGTAACGTCGGTTCCCGTTATTCCCATAGCAACACCAATATCAGCCTCCTTGACTGCAGGTGCATCATTCACTCCGTCACCGGTCATGGCAACAACTTCATCCCTTTCGCGCCAGGCTTTTACAATCCTCAGTTTGTGTTCCGGGGCAACACGGGCATAGACAGCCGTTTGTCCGACAATTTCCCGGAATTCTTCATCTGATATCCGGTCTAGTTCTTCTCCCGTATAGGATAATGAATTTTCCCTGTACATTCCAAGTTCCCTGGCAATAGCCACAGCCGTGTTTTTATGATCGCCGGTGATCATGACCGACCGGATGCCGGCGGTTTTACAATCCTGTATTGCCAGTTTAACCTCGGGCCGGGGCGGATCGATCATGGCAACCAGTCCGAGAAAGGTAAGGTCTTTTTCAATGTTTTCGGCGTCACGTCCTTCAGGAAGGGTATCGAAGTTCCGGTATGCAAAGGCAAGTACACGCATTGCATTGTCCGTGAAACTGTAATTTGCGCCTGATATGCTCTCTTTATCTGAATTGTCAAGGTGTCGTACGATCCCATTTTCCTCAATGCTATTGCAGCCTGAAAGCAATACGTCAGGAGCCCCTTTGACAAATGCAACATAATTGTTGTCCTGATTCCGGATTACAGTCATCTGTTTTCGAACAGAGTCAAAAGGAATTTCCTCGAAAAACCGGTATTCATCTTCCTTTTCTTTTTTTAATATCCCCGCCTTGGCTGCCATGGTGAGCAGAGCGCCTTCCGTCGGATCACCTGCAATGGAGTACCCTGCATTGTCTTTATTCAGTTCGGCCCCATTGCACAATACCGATGTGGTCATCAGTTTTTCCAATCCGGGTATTTCTTCAGGATTTATTTTTTTGCTGTCAAGGGTGAATTCTCCATCAGGTTCATAACCGATCCCCGAAATCTCAATAACTTTTCCTGGTATGTAAACGAATCTTACGGTCATTTCGTTTTTTGTGAGTGTGCCGGTTTTGTCGGAACATATCACTGTTGTGCAGCCCAATGTTTCAACCGAATGAAGCTTACGGATCAGACAATGCCGCCTGACCATCCGTTGCACGCCCAGGGCCAGGGCAATGGTCACTACCGCCGGAAGTCCTTCCGGAATAGCTGCGACAGCCAGACTGACAGCAGTCAGGAACAGGTCCAGTACTTTCTCACCGCGAAAATAACCGATCAGGAATATGATGGCAACCAGGAAAAAACATACGTACACAATGATTTTGGCAAACTCAGCGAGTTTCTTTTGCAGCGGAGTTGTGGTCTTGTCTATTTGCTGGATCATACCGGCTATTTTACCCAGCTCGGTATCCATGCCTGTTCCGGTCACGATTGCCCTGCCTTTGCCCGAAACCACGGAAGTACCCATGTACAGCATGCTGGAACGGTCAGCCAGAGAAACTTCTTCCCTTTCAATCCTGGCAGGTCCTTTTTCCACTGGTGTTGATTCGCCTGTAAGACTTGCTTCATGGGTTGAAAAGTTGCCTGTTGCATATACAATCCGGGAGTCTGCCGGGATGAAATCACCTGCTTCCAGCTCAACGAGGTCGCCCGGAACAATTTCAGCAGCCGGGATCACCAGCAGCTTTCCGCTCCGGATCACTTTTGAGGTGGGAGATGAAAGCCTCTTGAGGGCGACAAGGGATTTTTCCGCCCTGAATTCCTGCACAAAACCCATGATAGCATTTAAAATGACAATAGCTATAATTGCTATCGCATCCACCCATTCTTTCAGGAATCCTGAGATCAGTGCGGCTGCAATCAGAACCCAGATCATGAAGCTCTTGAATTGTTCCAGCAGAAGAGACAGAGGTGACCTGGGTTTTTTCTCGATCAGCTGGTTTAAACCATATTTATCAAGTCGTTGACGGGCTTCATCACGGGAAATACCATGCCTGGTATCCGTCTTAAGCATTTCTGCAACAATACGTTCGTCAAGTTGCCACCATTTTTCCACAGAAATAAGAAGTTTCGTTTTTAAATTACAGTTATTGCGACCGGAAAATTAATGAAATGCGGCTGATTTTACAAAAACAGCGGGCTTATTTGCATTTGTGGACCGGAAGTATTACCGTAAACCTTGAACCTTTGTTCAGCCTGCTATCAACGGTTATGGTTCCCTTGTGCATTTCTATGATTTGTTTTACCAGTGACAGTCCGGATCCCGAACTGTCTTTTTCAATATTTTCAACATTGCTTGCCCGGTAAAATTCATTGAAGATCAGTTTCTGTTCGTGTGCAGGTATTCCCACCCCATTATCTATTATTTCAAGGATGCATGAATTTTTTTTGTTGCTGATCTTAACCGTGACGGAGCTTTCCTCAGGAGAGTATTTAATAGCATTGGATATTAAGTTGTTCAGCGCTTCTTCAATGGAAATTTGATTACCCATCAACTTCTTGTCTGACAGACTGTTGATTAGATTAATCCGGATCCCTTTAAAGGATGCAACCGGTTGCAGTTCCTGAATGACTTTGCCGACCGATTCTTCAATTGAGAAATCATTCATATCAATTTTATGGATCAGTCGAAGCCGTGTCAGTTTTAGCAACTCCCTGACAAAGCTTGTCAGTTTTTGTGCCCTTCTGTGAGCTTTAATCGCAAAATGTCTTTTATCCTTTTCATTTTCAGAAAGCAATACAACATCCAGGCTGTTTTGAATGGCTGCAACATGACTTTTTATGTCGTGCGTAAGCCGCAGCACATATTCGTTCTTGATCTTGTCCTTTTCTTCCAGTGCAGAGGCTGCGTCTGTATAGGCTTTAATATGAAGCTTGAGGTTTGTGGAAATGGATACAGTCATGTAGACGATCAGATATGATGTGGTAACATAAATAAAACCGGTTCCGATCAGGAATACTTCGTTCTGGTAGAAGTTGTGATCATTAAATCCCTGCAAAGCATAATGCGGTATGATTTCAAAATATTCAAGAAAGGTAAGTGTGCCGATAAACATGAGGGCAATTGTCGCAATGACATAGCTTGATCCGGGTGACAGCAAAATGCTGGCGATGATCATGTGAAAAACATAATAGATCACAAAAGGATTTTCAACACCGCCTGAATAATGCAGCAAACAGGTCAGGACAATCAGATCGGTTACAATTTGAAATTTTACGTTGTTTTCAGGCATGAAAACCTTTAAAGCCGGTTTTTCATTAATAGAATATTTCAACGTATGAAAAGAAACCAGGTTTAATACCAGCAAAACAAACGCGAGTATGGTCAGGGGAATGATCTGAACAGGAATTTTCAATATCCCGTAAGCGAAAACAGTTGCCAGTAATATTCCGATCACTGCCAGCCATCTCAGCCGGATCAGCCACAGACCTCCTTCTTCAATACTGGTGTATTTGGTCTTGCTTCTCATTCCGGGTAATTGTATCTTAGTTACTGGATTTCAGTTTGATAAGTTCTTGGATTTTGGAATACAGTTCATCAGGATCAAGCGGTTTGTCAAGAAAACAGTCGACGGGCAAAAAATCACCATCCGTTGCAGGAGAGAAGTTAAAGTATTTCTCTTTGGCATTAATGGCTGAAAGCATGATGATCGGTATACCGGCAGTTTGTTTGTCATGTTTTATTTTGCGTGCAAATTCAAAACCCAGGCTTTCCTCTCTGGGTCCAAACATCACATCGAGGATAATCAGATCCGGACTGAACTTCTTAAGTCTCTCCCATGCAATGTCAGGATCAAGGGCAACGCAAATCTCATAGCCTTTCATTTCCAGTATTTTTCTGGTTGACTCCACCAGATCAATGTCATCCTCAACGATCAGGATTTTGGGCTTTTCGTTCATAATTCATTTCCTCCTAATTGAATTTGGTTCATAAAAAAATAAATATTCGGAATTGACATCAGATTCACCCGAATTGTTTCCGCTTCTTCTATCAGATTGATAATTGCAGTCACACGTATATGCTGGTATACATGGTGCAATGGATTTTATCACAATTTACAAAATAAAAAGCAGGAAGTCAAGTGAGCTGTCTGATTTCCAGCTTTTTTAGCATATTTTTTGCATCAGAGCAAAAGGAACATTTGATGCAGGATTAAGAAATCCAGGATCAGCCGTGCAAACATTTACTGCGGAATCTGTTCCCCGATGCGCTTGGCTGTCGGGACAAGTCCCAAAGCTTGCCTTGAAATTTCATACCCTTGATTACCGGGTGGAACAATCACTTCTGTAATCCGGTATATGACGGTAACAAGTCATAGTCGGACCTCTTATACATATATGTCTTTGCGTTTGTATATAAAAAACGCTGTCAGGGCGAGAAATATAACAAGCCCCGCAAAATAAAGCACGAACCAGGGATTAAGAGCATAATCCGGATTCAGAACATTTGCATCAACAAACCTGTACGGACTGATATAACCCAGCTTTTCAGCTTCGTCAGTGATCTTTGAGATGGTATACAGAAAATACATGAACAATACTATCCCGATGCCGAGTGTTGTGAAGGGCCTGGCTCTCTTGATGAGTGTTGAAATAAAAAGTCCGGTGAAGCCGAACAAAAGATTCAGTAAAAAAGTATACAATGAAAGTATTAAATAAGATTGCAGATCGTATGGACCTGTTTTTACGAATTCAATCGACAGGTATCCTGTCAGAATTACTATTATATTTAAAATCAGTATATAAAAAACCATGACAGCGGTTTTGGTCAGGTAAACCTCACTTCGGGTCAGGGGTCTTGACAGCAGAAAATCAGCTGTCTTGTTGTATTCCTCTTTCAACAAAATGTTTGATCCCAGAATAATGGCATATATGCTTCCAAAAAGTTGCATGTAAACCGCGTTGTTTGCTGCATAAAAACCCAATACCGAAAAAAGGTCATCAAAATTTGAGATTCCCTTAAACTCAAACAGACCTGTCGGAAATAAATTGAACAATCCCATGAACTGGGACTGGTTTTCGATGAACATCGGATAAAATGCCATGGTAAATGCCACAAAAAAACATATTAGAATAAGCCATAATGCGAAACTCAGCAAATTTATCCTGAACTCGTTCAACATCAGATTTCCATTCATATACAATCGGATTGAGATCATTTGTAGTAATGCATGAATATTTCTTCCAGGGAAGGTTCTTCAAGGGTCATGTTCATCAACTTTGTCGCAGAAAGTGTACGGATCAGGTCATTAATATCACCTGAGAATAAGAATGAAAGCATGTTTCCACTGTTCATCATAATATGTTCAATTCCTGCAATGGTGGCAATCTCACGTGGTATTTCTCCTTCGATTTCGAGAAATACTTTTTTCAGTTGCTTTTTCCTTAAATTATCGATATTTTCAATTTTTATGATTTCGCCTTCTTTTATGATGGCAACCCGCTCACAGAGCAGCTGAACCTCGCTTAAAACATGAGATGAAAAAAAGATCGTCATGCCATTATGGTTTTCCTTTCGCAGCAATTCAAAAAACTGCTGCTGCATCAATGGATCAAGTCCGGTTGTCGGTTCATCCAGTATAAGAAGCTTGGGATTGTGAACCATGCTCTGAATAATAGCGACTTTCTTTCTGTTCCCGCGGGAGAGGTCAGCTATTTTTCTTTTTGTATCCAGGTCAAACAAAACTGTGAGTTCCCTGATCTTCCGGCCACTGTTCCCGGAAAAGTAAAATCGGCTGCTGTATGCCAAAAATTCAGCCACGGTCATTTTCATATATGCATTGGCATCGGAAGGAATGTATCCGGTAAGCTTCTTAATTCTTTTGGATTCCCGGATCACGTCCATACCCAGAACCTCAGCGCTTCCGTTGGTGGGAAATATCAGGTTCAGAAGAATTCGGATCGTTGTTGATTTGCCGGCCCCGTTGGGTCCGATAAAACCGAAGATTTCACCCTCTTGTACAGTAAGATTGACATGTTCAATTCCTTTTGCTTTACCGTAATATTTGGTAAGGTCTTTGATCCGGATTACAGGCTGCTGCATGTCTGTGAATATGTTACTGATTTCTTTTTGAGAGCCGGTCGTCCAGCGGTAGCAACAAGGTATTGACCGTCAGAATGACGATTGTGCCGATTAACGTTTCAATGTAACAGCCGGCCGCTGCCAGGCATCCGACGGCAGCTGAACACCAGACTGTTGCTGCTGTCGTGAGCCCGTGTATGTTTATGCCTTCTTTAAAAATAATACCTGCTCCCAGAAAACCGATGCCTGAAACGACCTGACCGATAATGCGTGTCACGTCTCCTTCCGTCTGTGTTATGATTATCGAGAGCAATACGTATAATGCTGCACCAATTGCCACAAGGGCATTTGTGCGTAAACCTGCCGATTTCTGATGCCACTGTCTTTCAAACCCAATGATCAGTCCGGACAGCGATGCCGTCAGCAGTCTCAAAATAAAATTTCCAGTTGTCATG
>JAFGPB010000016.1 GCA_016926205.1 Bacteroidales bacterium | reverse complement strand
AGACCTCACAACAATATCCTTCAGCAAAAAATCATTGAAATAATAAGATCATCTTAATTTTGGGTGTCTTTCGCACAAAACAGGAGAAGAACTGCTTTTAACCGAAATACGGGATCTTCTGAAGAAATAAGACTTTCTTGCTTCAAGGCTTTCTTGCTTTAAGACTTTCTTGCTTTAAGACTTTCTTGCTTTAAGACTTTCTTGCTTCAAGGCTTTCTTGCTTCAAGGCTTTCTTGCTTTAAGGCTTTCTTGCCTGCTTCAGTCCCATGTATTTCTGCTGACAAGCATGTAAAAATCATTCTCCAGGGGCAGATAGCCCTGATCGTAACAGAAATAATATACCGTACCGGTCCGTGTAACATAATGACTGGTAAAAAAAGTGAAATCAAAGCCTTTTTTCAGGAGCCGGCTTTTGTGAACGGATTTTTTGCCCTGCGGATTCAATCCGGCCATGATGTTGCGGTTTCTCATCAGTATTCCGTTGATCCTGCGGATGTAGTTGTTGCCGTATGAACTTTTAAGCCTGTTATGATAAGTATTCCTGCAGGCATCCGAACAAAACTTTTTATCGATGCGGCCATGCAAGGGATCGCCGCATTCAAGGCACTTTCTTTCCATAACTTGAAATAATATTACTTATTGGATAACAAATATTTATTCAATTGTACCTGACCAAAAACGATTAATATCGTTTACAAATGACTGTAAATGCTTATTAACCGAATTATTCCACAGCGTGAAAGTTACTTTGTCTTGCGTTCTTATACAACCAAAAAATTATTTTTTTAACCATTTAATGTAATATCATGAACTCATTACGCAACAAAGTACAGTTAATTGGCAATCTGGGGCAGGATCCTGAGATCCGCGATTTCGAAAACGGAAAGATCTCTGCACGCTTTTCACTTGCAACTACCGATTCATACAGGGATGCCAACGGGGAAAAAGTTACCGAGACACAGTGGCACAATATTGTTGCCTGGGGCAATCTGGCCAAAATCATAGAAAAGTATCTCTTCAAGGGCAGCGAAGTGGCTGTTGAAGGAAAACTTACCCATCGCTCCTATGATGATAAGGAAGGTATAAAGCGTTACTATACCGAAGTGGTCCTCAATGACATGGTAATGCTCAGGGGAAAAGGCAACGATAAGGAACCGGAGGATACGCTATAGGCTGCAATCCTAAAGATGTAGTTTTCAGGTTCTCTCCTTATATTGTATTGCAGGGAAGTCAAATTTAGCATAACTTAGATGCTGCATTGAAATAGTGATTCACATGAAAATTAAGGCATCGGAATTGCAGTGTCCGTTTTGTCAACCTGGCATCAGAAGATTTATATACTATAAAAATAATGGATATCTGGCTGTTGTAAATATTGCTCCCGTTCTGCCGGGACATTCCCTTGTGATACCGGAGCATCATAAAACCACTATTACCAGCCTCGATGCAAAAGAGTTGCAACTTTTCATGCAAACTGCACAGAAAGCCACATTTATTCTTATGAAGGCTTTCGGTACCGATGCTTTTGACTGGTCTGTGCAGGAGAAACCCGAAGCAGGACAGTCAATTGAACACTTGCACATGCATATTGTACCACGCTTGAAAAATGATCTTGAAAAGCCTGGTGACTGGTATCCACTTGTGCATAAAAATGATATTGAAATCATTGACAGCATGAACCGGCCAAAACTGGGTTTTGATGAGCTGAGGAAGATTGTTGACAAATTGAAGGAAGTGGCCGGGAATATGATGCTGTGAGATCTTCGCACTTTTGAATTTCATCCGTTTTCCGACAGGCTCTTAAATCCTGTTTTTTTGGGCGGTACCGGATCAAAACCGTGGGTACCCCATGGATTGCATCTCAGGATACGCCAGATGGAAAGCAGGCTCCCTTTAATAATACCATGTACCTTCAATGCTTCTATGGCATACTCTGAGCAGGTTGGCGTATGCCGGCAACTGTTCGGGAACAAAGGAGATATAGAATATCTATAGAATTTTAAGGGCACTATCATCAGCCATATAATTCCCCTGTTCATTCTATGAAATAGTTGTCTGATTGACTGCATCATTCCCCGGAATACTCCACAAAATTACGCTCGGTCTCGTATAGAATTACCTGTATACTGAACCTGGAATCTATTTGTGAACGCAAAATGTTCCAGATGGATACTGCAATATTTTCAGCAGTGGGATTTACATTTTTGAAATCATCCACATCCAGATTCAGGTTCTTGTGATCATATCTTTTGATCACATAGTGCTTGATAATATCCTTAAGTTTTTTCATATCAAAAACATAACCCGTATCAGGATCCACTTCTCCTGTGAGCTTAACGACAAGGTCATAGTTATGTCCATGATAATTGGGATTGTTACAGGCACCAAATACGTTTTCATTCTTTGAATCGTCCCATGCATCATTACACAATCTGTGTGCTGCGTTGAAATGAGACTTGCGGCAGACGGTTACTTTCATTTTACCAGATATTATTCAATACAAAGTTACTTTGAAAAGACCAATGCCAAAATCCAAATGTGTGGTAAATTAACAATATTTAACCTGTCGCTGGTCATTATTCACTCACAGTTTATTAAATTTGAATCAGGCCTGGATCTCTCAAAATGTACTGCCCTCAAATAACCCGGTTTCTATTTATGCTGACCATAGTAATGGCCGGGAAACTCACATTATCCGGACAGCAAAATACGATCAGAGGGCGTATCATGGATTCTTCATCGCAAGAACCTGTAAAATTTGCGCATATTGAGAATTATTCCGCGCACAGGACTGCCATAACTGACACAAACGGATGGTTCAGACTTCAGGCAAACCCGGGTGATACTCTTGTATTTTCGGCAATAGGCTACTATTACAGCAAGGCAATTGTTACGGACTTATTACTGGATCAGGAAGTTACACCGGTATTTGAGCTTCATCAAAGAATTTATGAAATTGAAGAGGCAGTGATATACGTACCCGGAACCTATTCGGAGTTCAGACAGGATTTCATTGGTCTTGACATTGCGGATAGCCGGGAAGAAGTCTTAAAGCAGGAGCTGACGTCCATCGCAGCCATAGAGGGTAAAAAAGCTTATGAAGAGGCCATCGATAAGGGTGAACTTAAGCCTCCTTCAGGCTTCCCGATCCTGAGTGCAGATGAAAAAGCAAGACTCCGTCTTAAAAGACATCTTGAACGGGAAGAAATCCTAAGCCTTATCAATGAGAAATACAATGTGGATCTGGTGAAAGAGATAACCGGACTGACAGATGAGGATGAAGTTATGTCTTTCATGCTTTTCTGCAATTTTGACGTGCAGTACCTGCTGGAGGTCAATCCACCCGACCTGATGCAGGTAATTGCAGAAAAATATGAAGTCTTTAAAAGTATTAAAACGGGTTAATGTCCTTAATTATTCCCACATATCAGGATATTCGGGAAACACACACACGCATTCGCGGACTCATACACCGTACGCCTGTACTTTCCTCTTCAGGCATAAACACCATTGCTGGAAGCACCTTGTACTTTAAGTGCGAGAACTTCCAGAAAACCGGGGCTTTTAAATATCGCGGAGCAACCAATGCCGTGAGCCTTCTGACTGAACCTGAAGCTTCAAAGGGTGTCGCCACACACTCATCAGGCAATCATGCAGCTGCACTGGCATGTGCTTCACAAATCAGGAACATTCCGTGCTATATTGCCATGCCCCGCACCGCACCGAAAAATAAAATATCTGCGGTCAGATCGTATGGCGGCATCATCACATTTTGCAATCCAACCTTACGCGACCGTGAAGAGACCCTGGAAAGAATCCTCAGTATTACGGATGCCAGCTTTGTTCATCCTTACGACAACTTTAATGTGATATGCGGCCAGGCTACTGCTGCAAAAGAGCTGCTCGAAGATCACCCGGACACAGAAGCACTTTTTGTTCCTGTCGGAGGAGGAGGAATCCTTTCAGGAAGTGCTGTTTCTGCCAAATCTTTGAACGATAAGATAAAAGTTTACGGATGTGAACCGGCCAACGCAGATGATGCATACCGGTCCCTTAAAAAAGGAAGAATCATACCCTCTGTGAATCCGGTCACCATAGCTGATGGATTGCTGACATCATTGAGCGAACTTACATTTGAAATCATCAGAAACCATGTTGAAGAGATCCTGACTGTTTCTGAACATGATATTGTAACAGCCATGAAGATCATCTGGGAACGCATGAAAATCATCATTGAACCATCTGCTGCAGTTGCTTTTGCCGCAGTATTGAACAATCCGCGACTTGTTCACGGTATAAAAGCCGGCGTGATCCTTACCGGGGGCAATACCGATCTGTTGAATCTTCCGTTTGCACAAACGTAAATTGTGTAACCCCCCGATTGTAATCCGGTCACATTCCACTTCTCCAACCCTGAAATTAAAGGTTTAAAAATTCTCCTGAAAAGTATATTTACCACGGCTATTTCAATGCCATTGCCTGAATTGAACGTTATTTGTTGTCTTTATTCATTTTGAACAAAGTCTCTTTTTCCTGTCTGGTTAAGCTCTCATACCCGGATTGTGCAATTTTATCGAGGATTCTGTCGATTTCACGCTGAATCTCGGCCTTTCTTTTGTTATAATCTTCATCCGACATATAACGCACATGGTTCCTGTGTGTAACATTTAGCCTGGACCGTGGTTTAAACAATGTAACTGCATTGTCCAGCAGGTCATTCAGCCATTTACCGATGTCTTTGCCCTGCCGGAACTGCCTGGTATGATAATACCCGTATAAAGCACCTCCCAGATGTGCAATATGGCCTCCTGCATTATATGAAGCGATCATCATAACATCCAGCACAAGCATAAACAGGGCAATATACTTTAACCGGACCGGACCGAGGAACATAAGATAAATTGTATAATCCGGGACATAAAATGCAATTCCTATAACAATGGCCATGATGGCGGCGGATGCCCCCAGCATGCTGGTCCCCAGGTTCTGACGGAGACCCGGAAACCCGTTCAGCAGAATCAGAAACAATATCGCTCCGGCAATACCACCAAGTAAGTAAGTGCTCAGAAGTTGTTTTTCTGTGAAGTATTGCAGAAAAATTTTACCAAACCAATACAACATCAACAAGTTAAAAAGTATATGAAAAAAATTGAAATGCGTGAACATATAGGTAATGATCGTCCATGGCCGGCGGATAAGCTCTCCCGGAAGACTAGGCACCATGAGGAATTTTAGGAATTTGTCACTGAATGTCATACGAAGCTCATCCAATGTGATCCCTGGTATGGAAAGTCTTAGAATGACAAAAATCACATTGATTGCAACAAACAATGCCAGGTTAATATAAATCAGTCTGAATACAATATTGCCCTTTCGAAATGAGAGTTTAATTTCTTCAAGAATACCCATTGCGTACGCATATTAATATTCCATACAAATTTATCAATATATCTTAAACTGATTTCTTTTCCAGTATCTTACAAGCAAAAATCCAAACAACGCCCCGCCAAGGTGCGCAAAGTGTGCCACATTGTCCCATTTAAAATTGGAAACTCCGAATACCAGCTCGATGATTGCATAGACCGGTACAAGGTATTTGGCTTTTATCGGAATGGGCAAGAATATAAATATCAGTTCCACATCAGGAAACATCATGGCAAATGCTATCAGCAGACCAAATACCGCTCCGGATGCACCGACGGTCGGGACCTGCAAATTGGTATTAACGACCAGTCTGACATACTCACTGGCCTGGGAAATGAAACTGGTGTCATCAGGCCTGTAAAACCACTCCTGCATGAAATTCATGATCTGGTTGTAATAACTTGTCCTCAACGCGTATTTTTCAACGATCTCATTAAACAGGGCATAGCTTGGCGAAACATCAAATTCATTGGCCAGGGTTATCAATTTGTTCATCTGAACATAATTTACGCTCATGTGTACCAATGCTGCACCCAGACCACATATGGTATAAAATATCAGCATCTTCCTGCTGCCCCAAACGTTTTCCAGTATCCTTCCAAACATAAAAACCCCGAACATATTAAAGAATATATGCCCGAAATTCGCGTGCATGAAAATATGGGTAATGAACTGGTGTGGTTCAAAAAAAGGTGATTTCAGGCTGAACAGGGCCATATGCCTGTACATGAAGTCCCCTGCAAAAAACGTAGCCAAAAAAAGAATAACGTTGATGATTACAATATTCTTGACCACCGGAGGCATTGCAAAGGGACGGCCTGCTCCTATGCTACTCATAAAACAGATTTTACATATAGAAACCGCAAAGATAGGATTGTTTTCTCAATTGAACAGGTTTACCACAACGTTAATTTAAATAAGGTCATTCCCGTACTTTTCTTCAGAATCAGAAGAACCGGCATTTAATTCTACGAACATGTATTTCATAGTTCTCACGCCATATTTATCGTTTGGCTAAAAGATAAAAATACAGGTATTTTTCTGATACAAAAGGAATGGTCATTAATTGCCGTATTTTCGTTCAGATATCATATAAATTCTTACATTTGCAGGCTTTCCCATACTATACCATACATGATCACTTCCCACACCCAAACCTCAAAACCTCCCCATATCCACAGCCTTGCCCACACCCACACTCACACTCACACTCACACCCAAATACTCACACTCACACCCAAATACTCACACTCAAACCTCATTACCCTTCCACACCCACACCCACACTCACACTCAAACCTCATTACTCTTCCACACCCACACCCACACTCACACCCACACCCAAATACGGAGAGTAGCGCAGCCCGGTAGCGTACCACGTTCGGGACGTGGGGGTCGCGGGTTCAAATCCCGCCTCTCCGACCAACATCTCCAGAATCATTTACCCGTCGGTATCGTTACCGGAAACTTTAAAGTTACGTGCGTCCTCATTATCATAGAGGCAGCCAGGGGCATTCACCATGGCCCCGGCCAGATTGACCGCAGTATACGGTTTCGGTGATTTTGATATGCAATTATACGGAATCAATCAAAAGTTCAAAACATGAAAGTATGGGTAATCAGTAAGACCAGTGAATTTTCCGCCGAAACATCGCCGCTGACACTCATGGATATTCCGGTACCCGAACCACAGGAAGGACAGGTTCTCCTTAAGATCAATACCTGTGGAGTTTGTCATACGGAAATTGATGAAATAGAAGGCAGGACACCACCACCAAGTTATCCAATTGTTCCCGGACACCAGGCAGTCGGCAGGATCGTTCTCCACAAGGGAAAAAGAAAGGACATACACACCGGAGACCGGGCAGGTGTGGCATGGATCTTTTCTGCCTGCGGCAGTTGTGAATTCTGTCTGTCGGGACAGGAGAACCTGTGTGACGATTTTATTGCTACGGGAAGGGATGTTAACGGAGGTTATGCAGAATATATGATTGCACAGGAAGACTTTGTTTTCAGGATTCCTGATGTATTCTCCGATGCTGAAGCTGCTCCTCTGCTATGTGCAGGAGCTGTCGGATACCGGGCTCTTTCCCTTTGCAATATGAAGGATCGGCACAGACTCGGTTTAACCGGTTTCGGAGCTTCCGGACACCTGGTACTGAAACTTACCAGGCATCAATTCCCGAATTCAGAAATTTATGTATTTGCCCGTGATCCTGATGAAAGGGAATTTGCTTTGTATCTTGGAGCTTCCTGGGCAGGAAACAGCAGCGACAAACCCCCTGATCAACCCGATTGCATCATTGACACCACTCCTGTCTGGACTCCTGCTGTCAATTCCCTTCAGTGGCTTAAGCCGGGGGGAAGACTTGTGATCAATGCCATCCGTAAAGAAGACCTCGATAAAGTTCATCTTTTACGCCTTGATTACCCCACACACCTGTGGCTGGAAAAGGAAATCAAGTCCGTGGCAAACGTAACGCGCAATGATGTTGTTGAATTCCTGAGACTGGCTGCTGAGATGGGCTTCAAACCGGATGTGCAGGAATATCCTTTTGAAGACGCAAACAAAGCCCTGCTGGACATAAAAAACCGCAGGATAAAAGGAGCCAAAGTTCTCAGGATAGGATGACCACTTCACTTGGAGCAGTTCTTGAAGTGAAGTGAATTCTAAATCTTTCCGCTATGTCCATGAACCGGCTCATGGCAACATCAGGTGTATTGTTTTCAGCTGAAAGATGACTGAGAAATACGGTCTTTAGCTGACATCCTGAATGGCTTGCCAGCAGCTCAAATGCCTGGTCATTTGACAGGTGACCCTGCTCGGAAGCGATCCGCTTTTTCAGGGGCCAGGGATAAGTGCCTTCCTGCAACATTCTCTCATCATAGTTGGTTTCAAGAAAAACTGCATGGCATTTGTTAAGATGCAGAACAACCTGTTCTGAAAAACTTCCTATGTCGGTGAACACCCCTGTATGTATTCCGGAGTATTCGATCCTGAAGGAACAAGGTTCCACAGCATCATGATTTTTCGGGAATGTATGAATGATAAAAGATCCTGCATTCACCCGGGCACCGGGTACGAAAAATCTTGGAGCATCAGGCCGGTGTGCTGAGTACATGGCAGCATATGTTTTTGCTGTCAGATAAAAAGGGATCTTCAGCTTTTTGCTCAAGACCCTTGTTCCGCTCGTATGATCGGAATGTTCGTGTGAAATGAAAACAGCTATTATCTTTGCCGGATCAAGGTTTTTCTGATGCATGCGCGAAATGATCCTTTTTGCCGAAATACCTGCATCAATCAATACAGCTTCATGCCTGTTACCGATATAATAACAATTTCCGTTACTCCCTGAAGCCAGGGCGCACAATTCAATCATAACTGATCCTGATCCTTCCCGTTTGAAAAACGGGATCAATTTATTAAACTTTCATTGAGTCCGCATCATCCTCATATCATAATTTCCATTTTTTATTAACTTCCCTCCTGTTCCAGGTATATTGTACTCTGAGCAAGCATCACACCTATATGAAGCTGTCATTTGACATAAATTGACACAAAAGGTACCTGCTGATTTTTAGGAATCCGCATGCATAATCAATTTTTAACCGGCAAAACTTTTAATTCGGAGATAGTTTTACTAATGTTGTGTCATAAAATTTAATACGATGGGAAGAATAAAAATCTGCCGGATTCCGGGAATTGCTTTGATTTCCGTTTTAACGATCCTTTTCATCAGCAGTTGTTCAGTAAGGAAATGGGACGAAACCGAAATGGGAACCATAAGGATTGTAACGAACAGGAACGGTCAAACCTTGGGCTACTCGACTACATCAGGTGTGACGCTGCTCGTTGATAAAGGATATGCATTTAAAGACCTGAATAAAAACGCAGAACTTGATATTTATGAAGATTGGCGTCTATCAGCCGATGAACGCGCTGCCGACCTGGCATCAAGACTCTCTGTAGAGGAAATAGCCGGCCTGATGTTATACAGTGCCCATCAGTCAATTCCATCAGCAGGAGGGAGATCCGGTGCAGCGGCTTATAACGGGCTACCCTATGCGGAAAGCGGTGCACTGCCCTCTGACCTTTCCGATGCACAAATTGAATTCCTGACCAATGACAACCTCCGTCATGTGCTGATTACCTCAGTAGAAAGTCCGGAAGTGGCTGCATTATGGAATAACAATGCGCAGGCACTTTGCGAGGGAATCGGATTTGGTATCCCTGCCAACAACAGCTCAGATCCGCGTCACGGGACAATAGCCGACGCCGAATTCAACGCTGGTGCAGGCGGAAGCATTTCAATGTGGCCCGGACCACTGGGTATGGCTGCAACTTTTGATCCTTCTGTTGTGAAGAATTTCGGGGAAATTGCATCAGTTGAATACCGTGCCCTGGGTATATCAACCGCGTTGTCACCGCAGGTCGACCTTGCAACAGAACCCCGATGGGGTCGTGTAAGCGGAACATTTGGTGAAGATCCACAACTGGCAGCTGATATGGCTCGCGCATACATTGAAGGATTTCAGACCTCGTACGGAGAAGCTGAAATTGTTTCCGGCTGGGGATACAACAGCGTGAATACTATGGTAAAACACTGGCCGGGTGGCGGTTCCGGAGAAGGAGGAAGGGATGCGCATTATGCATACGGCAAATATGCGGTATATCCGGGGGATAATCTCTCCGGGCAGTTAATTCCTTTTGTAAATGGCGCATTTAATCTTGAAGGACTGACAGGCATGGCTTCCGCGGCAATGCCTTACTATACTATTTCCTATAATCAGGATACCGTATACAATGAGAATGTTGGCAATTCCTACAGCAAATTTATAATCAATGACCTGCTTCGCGAAACATACAATTATGACGGCGTCGTATGTACCGACTGGGGTGTAACACATGATGTGACGGCTATTGACGGATTTGGTTCTACTCCCTGGGGTGCTGAAAGTCTGACAGAAGCAGAAAGGCATTACAAGATCATTATGGCCGGTGTCGATCAGTTTGGCGGCAATAACGATGCTGATCCGGTCATCGAAGCATACAATCTTGGCGTGGCTGAATTTGGTGAGGAAGTTATGCGTGCCCGCATAGAACAATCAGCCGTAAGATTGCTTAAAAATATTTTCCGGGTTGGCCTTTTTGAAAATCCTTACCTTGATGTGGAAAAAACCAGGAATACGGTTGGTAATCCCGATTACATGCAGGCTGGTTTCGACGCACAGCTGAAATCGATCGTACTGCTAAAGAACAGCAATAACGTACTTCCGCTTGATCACAACACAACAGTATATATCCCTGAAAGATACATCCCCCCCATACAAAGTATGTTCGGAGGAGCAGCAACAGAAGGGAGCTGGATTGATCCGATTAATCCGGATATTGCCCGGCAGTACTTCAATATAACAGATAATCCCGATGAGGCCGATGTGGCACTGGTCATGATCAGCAGCCCTTCCCCGGGAAGCGGTTACAGCAGGACTGATGCTCAGGCAGGCAGAAACGGATATATACCCATGAGCCTTCATTACGGGCCTTACCGGGCTGAGTTTGCACGTGACCCCAGTCTCGCCGGTGGCGACCCGCTGGAGAGTTTTATCAACAGGACTTATAAAGACAAGACGGTTACAGCCTCCAATACAACAGATCTGAATCTTGTTCTGGATACCTATAGTAAAATGAAGGGTAAACCTGTAATTGTTTCTGTTAGTATTTCTAATCCAATGATATTCAGTGAATTTGAATACAATTCAAGTGCAATAGTGGCAAATTTCAGTGTTCAGGATCATGCAATTCTGGAAATCATTTCCGGCAAGACAGAACCATCCGGCCTGCTTCCGTTCCAAATGCCGTTGAACATGAAAGTCGTTGAAGAACAATACGAGGATGTTCCACATGATATGGAATGTCATGTGGATACTGACGGGAATACATACGATTTCGGATTCGGACTGAGCTGGTCAGGGGTGATCCGTGATGAAAGAACAGTAAAATATAAAAAATAGATCCCTTATTCATGGAGCCAGGTTCAAAAATAAGAACCCGAAATTGATGAGATTATGAAACATGGATTGTTGAAATGCAATTCATATAACGATATTGTTTGATTAAGAATACCTGGAATTTTGTTTCGGGATAAATGAATCGTATCATAAAAAAGAAGCTGTAATAAAAAGATTCTGCAGTCTCTTTTATGTTTTTTCCGGATCATGTTACACATCATAAATAAATTTGTTATTTTTCATCATAAATCAAAACCAATTAGCTATGATACAGGAAAGATTCGTTGATTATATCAAGGAAAGCA
This sequence comes from Bacteroidales bacterium, assembly GCA_016926205.1. Taxonomy (GTDB): domain Bacteria; phylum Bacteroidota; class Bacteroidia; order Bacteroidales; family UBA10428; genus UBA5072. The sequence goes on along the minus strand of JAFGPB010000016.1, from coordinate 13,474 downwards.
TAAAAAAGAACTGGAATATAAACGCGCTTTCTGATTATAAAGGAGAAAGCATGACCTATTCAGAGATCGGAAATCATATTTACAAATTCCATCTGCTTTTTGACCGCATCGGAATTAAAAAAGGAGACAAGATTGCCCTGGTTGGAAAAAATTCTGTCCGCTGGTGTGTCATTTATCTTGCCGCAACTTCATACGGTGCAGTAATTGTTCCTATTCTGCCTGATTTCATGCCGGAGGACATTCAGTCCATTATCAATCATTCCGATTCTGTATTGCTTTTTAGTTCTGATTCAATCTACCAGAACCTTGATCCTTCCAAACTATCTTCTATAAAAGGAATCATATCTTTAGGCTCATTCGGATTGCTCAATTCCGCCTCACCGAAAATCAGTTCAGCAATCGAACAATTGGATGTGGAATTTACCAAGAATTTTCCTGAAGGACTTGATTCCGAAATGTTCACACTTCCCTCTATCAGCAACGATGAACTTGCTGTCATCAGCTATACTTCAGGGACTACAGGGTTTTCAAAGGGTGTGATGCTCCAGCACAACAGCCTTGCTGCAAATGTCAGGTTTGCACAAAACAACATGCCGCTTTTGCCCGGAGATCCGATTGTATCTTTTCTGCCTCTTGCTCATACCTATGGATGTGCATTTGAATTCTTATTTCCCTTTTCCATCGGTTGTCATGTGACCATTCTCACAAAATCACCATCACCCCAGGTAATCATGCAGGCTTTTCAGGATGTGAAACCCCGCCTGATATTGTCGGTTCCCCTCGTGATTGAAAAAATTTACAAAGCTAAGCTGATTCCTGTTATCAGTAAATGGCATATGAAGTTACTTCTGGGTATTCCTTTTCTGAATAGAGTACTTCACAAAAAGATCAGGGCAAACCTGATGCAGGCATTTGGTGGCAATTTCACCGAGCTGGTTATTGGTGGTGCAGCTTTTAATCCGGAAGCAGAAGCCTTTTTCAAAAAAATCAAATTTCCATTTTCCGTTGGTTACGGCATGACTGAATGCGGTCCGCTAATCAGTTATGCACCGTGGACTGAAAACAGGACCGGAGCATCCGGAAGATCTGTCGACACCCTTGAAGTTACAATTGATTCCGGAGATCCCGGGAATATTGTTGGTGAAATAATTCTGCGAGGAGAAAATGTGATGACAGGATATTATAAAAACGAAGATGCAACCAAAGAAATTATTGATGATGGCTGGCTGCATACAGGAGACCTTGGTATTATTGACAAAGATGGTTTCATCTATATCAAGGGAAGAAGCAAAAGTCTTATTCTCGGTGCCAGTGGCAGAAACATTTATCCCGAGGAAATTGAAGCCCCCATAAACAACATGTATTTTGTAAATGAATCCGTCGTTGTGCAAAGAGGTGAGAAACTTATTGCCCTGATCTATCCGGATAAAGAAAAAATGGAAAAAGAGAACATCTCGAGGAATGACCTGGAAAAAATAGTTGATCAGTACCGCAGAGATTTGAACAAAAGTATTCCTGCCTATATGAATGTATCAAAATTTGAGATCTGCGATGAGGAATTTGTAAAAACCCCGAAAAGAAGCATTAAAAGATATCTGTATAAATAACTCAGGAATTGGAATTTGCTTCCTTTTTGCCTCTTGCAAGTGAAGCAAAAATACCGAAAAAACAAAGTATTGCAAAGATCAGGAAAATGATTCTAAGACTTTTCATGAAGGGCAATGCATTTTGAATACTGATCTGTGCGTCACCGATGAAAACATGAATGGCCATTGCTGCTATAGCCATGCTGAACATTTGTCCGGTTGCCCGCATGGTACCCAGTGTCGCTGAAGCAACCCCAAGATGTTTTTTCCCTACTGAACTCATCACAGAATTCGTATTGGGAGCCGAGAACAACCCGAATCCAAAACCAAGTACGATCAGGGAAATGATCAGGTACAGATCGGAAGTTCCTGTCTTTAAAAATATCATTAAAAGCAGTCCCACCACAATGACAGCCATACCCAGGGATGAGAGGATCCGGGAATCGATCCGGTCTGACAACCGTCCGGATACAGATGCTGTAATGGCCATCAAGACAGGCTGGGTCATGAGCAGGAAGCCGGCATCGCCGGGTGTCAGTCCCTTGATGTTCTGTAAGTAAAGACTCAACACAAAAGTAATTCCAAAGGTAGCTGCATAATTGATCAGGGCAGCCAGATTCGAAAATGCGAAAATACGGTTGTTGCTGAAAAGATTGATGCTGAGTACCGGAAACTGTACGCGCTGCTCAATCACAATGAAAGAAGCCAGTCCGACCACGCCGACAACTGTAAGTCCAACTGCCAGATTCCCCGGTAATTTTGAGAAACCATACATCAGGGCCAGCATGGATGTGACATAAACCAGAGAGCCTTTAAAATCAAAACGATCGTTTCTTGCTTCTGCCCATTCAGCTCTTACGCCAAAAAGAATCCCCAGTATCACAAGCAATCCTGCAATTCCATTGGTATAAAAAATACTTCTCCAGCCCAGATGTTGGGTAAGAATACCGCCCAGCCAAGGCGCAGCTGAAAGTCCCACATAAACAGCCATGGTATTTAAACCAATTATTCTTCCTCTGATTTCATGAGGAAATGCAGTAATTACTATTGCCATACTCGAGCTTAACATCATGGCACTGCCAATTCCCTGGAGAAACCTCGATGTAACCAGCATGGTTCCTGTAAAAGAAAGGGAACATAAGAATGTAGCCAGGACGAAAAACAGATTGCCCCAGAGCAACATCTTCCTTCGCCCGATGATATCGGCAAGTTTCCCAAAGGGCACGAGCAGGGTAGCAGAAGACAACAGGAAAGACATTGCGATCCAGCTCAGGGACACAGCATTCATGGACAATTCATCACCGATGGAAGGAAGTGCTATATTGACAGCCGATCCCATGAATGGGTTAAAGAATGAAGAGAGCATGATCACAACCAGCAAAATGCCCCGGTTTACTTTTTCGGCTGGGCCAGATTTCATCATGGCCCCGAAATTATAAAACAGTCGCGGAATCACCAAGAAAACCTGGCCAAAACCTGTATGACGAGTCAAGATCCAGTTGCAGCAAGACACTGAAATAATGTTCCATGGATTGATCCCGGATTGAATGTATCAGATCTCTTCTGTCTCTGTGATTTTGGCAAGAATATCCGCGTAGGGTAGAATTAGAAACTTCTTTTTTTCAAATTCGATCTCCGTACCGGAAAATGTTTTGTATACCACGATGTCGCCAGGTTTGACTTCAGCATTTTCAATATTGCTCATCCAGACAAGTCTGGCAAATTTGGGTTTTTCCTTGACGCTTTCAGGAATGATTATGCCTGAAGCTGTTTTCTGTTCGCCTGATTCGGTAAGATCGAGTACCACATTTTGATTGATGGGCAATAATTCTTTCATTTTTATGATGTATTTTAGTCGTTATCCGTTAATTCCCAAAGCATTATTGATTTTAGCACGGTCAAATCCTACAATGATCTGTCCTTCAATTTCAGTTTGCGGAACACCCGATTGTCCGCTTCTTCTGACAAGCTCCCGGGCTGCCTGATCATCCCTTGAGATATCGATCTCGGTAAAGGCAATCCCCTGTTTTCTTAAATAGGCCTTCAGGGTGTTGCACCAGGAACAACTGGGGGTGGAGTAGACTTTCACACTTTTTTGCATTCTGCCCAAAGCTGTGGACTGTACATGGAAAATGGCATTTTCGGCAAGAGCTTTATAATATGCACTATCATGACAACCCTTGATCACATTGATAAATTTATCCTTCTCGAAAATCAGCAGGGCAGGAACACTCGATATCCCGTATACCTGATGAATGTCCCGGACAGTTGAAACATCTGCCGTCAGCATGCCCAGTTCCTTGCTGTCTTGCACTGCTATCTCCGAAAGGTTTTTCAGTGCACAGCTGCTCAGTTCGCTTCCCTGTTTGTACAACAGCAGAAAAGAACGTGGCCTGCCTGAGATTGCATTGATCAGCTCACTATGGGATTGTATGCTTATCATGAAGGATTAAAATTAAGAAATTATTTGTTGTCTGAACTTTTGTCTGATGTTGTTTATGTACTCAGCAGCAGCCAGCGCAGCGATTGTACCGTCACTCACAGCAGTGGTCACCTGCCGGTATTTTTTTGCAATGGAGTCCCCGGCAGCAAAAACACCGGTAACATTTGTCTCCATCTGTGGAGAAACCAGAATCTCACCCTTTTCGTTCATCTCAACAAGACCAGTTAAAAATTCGGTATTCGGGACATAACCAATGAAAATAAAAGTTCCGTCTGTATTGTGCCGCTCAACGTTCCCTGTCTTCAGGTTTTTCACCAGTACACCTTCCAGGTTGTCATTCCCATAGAACTCAACGATTGTGGATTCCATAATGAATTTTATTCTGGGATTGATACGTGCTTCCACGATGGCATGCCGGTATGCCTGAAATTGATCAAACTGGTGGATTATTGTAACTTTCCTGGCATACCGCGTCAGCGAGACCGCTTCTTCAAGTGCCGAATTACCACCGCCGACTACCATGATCTCCTTACCGGTGAAGAAATCACCGTCACAGGTTGCACAATAAGAGATCCCGCGTCCTTTGTAACGGTCCTCTCCCGGAACATTCAGGGTACGTGACCTTCCTCCCGGACTGAGGATCAGGGCATCCGATGTATAGGTCCCGCCGTTTGCAAGGGTAATACTTTTAACCTTGTCCGCAAATTCAAGATTGCTGAGGGTCGTGTTTCCTCTTATGTCACATCCAAAGGATTTTGCCTGCTTTTTCATGATATTGGCCAGCTGGTATCCGCTCACAGCTTCCACACCAGGGTAATTGGCAATTTCATGGGTCAGGACCATCTGTCCGCCGACTGTGCCATTACCCAGAATAAGTGTTTTCAGGCGCGCCCTTGAGAGGTATATGCCTGCAGTAAGGCCGGCAGGACCGGCACCCATAACGATGGTATCGTAATGACGTTCAGGAAGCATAATTTTTAACCTGTTTTAATACGCTAAATTCCTGATCCAAAATTTGCCTTACCTGTTCCATGGATTGAATGCTGCTGGTAGCCTTCACAATCTTGCCATCCTTATAATACACCACATACGGAAGTCCCATAAAACCCCTGCACTCAGGAGCATTGCGAATTACATGTGATTCCGGATTGTCAAACTCCATATCGTAAAACTTCACATGGCTGTATTCTTCCTCGAGCTCCTCCATGATTCCGTATACGGGGATGCACATAGGACCCATACGTCCACAGCATACCATTACATTGTTGTTTTCGCTGATTACCTTCTGATGGTCAGATGCCGATTCGATATGCTTCAGATTTGTGTACAACATAATTTTATAATTTGTTTATTTTAAATGGATTTATCGGTGCAAAATTAGCCTGTAAGGGGCAATTGTGAAAGAAGTTAACGCTTCGGCTGCTCAATACGGCAATTGAAATACCTCAACTTTTTTATTGATTTAGTCTTATCTTTGCGCGACATTGTTGCTCAGCAATTCAATTATCAAGAATGAAAACCCTTTCCGAATCGGATAAAGACTTCATATACGATATTCATGCACCCTGTTTTCAATCGCTTTCTCCGGAAGAAATGGAAATCATAAAAGAAAGCCGAACACAGGTTTTGTTTCGTAAGGGGGAAAATCTCACCAAACAGGGGGCCTTTGCTTCCTATGTGCTTTTTATCATCAGCGGGCTCGTCAAACAATATATTGAAGGCACAATGACCCGGAATGTCAATTTAAGTCTGCTGCAAACTGGTGATTTGGCTGGCCTTTCAGTTGTCTTTGACCAGCAAGTATTTAACTATTCTACCCAGGCCCTCAAAGATACACAGGTCTTCCTGATCAACAAACCAGCCCTTGACAAAATCGTCAAAAAAAATGGCCTTTTTGCCCACGGCATCATTAAGCGTTACTGCGAGCAGAACAATATGTTGCTCGGAACCCTTAAAAACATGATGTATAAACAAATGAACGGCCGTCTGGCCGACACACTGCTGTACCTCAGTGATGTACGATTTGCAAACGAAGATGTCTTTTCATTGTTGTCAAGAAGGGACATTGCCGATTTTGCCGGCATATCCGTAGAAAGTACTGTAAAACTGCTGAAAACCTTCGAGAAAGACGGACTGATACGATTGGATGATAAAAACATCACAATTGTAAACCGGGAGGCCTTACTGGAAATCAGCAAGAGAGGCTGACAATATAAGATCAGCTCAGTTCAGCAATCCTTGCAAGCTTCCCTTCATCAACAATTTCTATTTTCGGGCCAAAGATCTTAATGATCCCATCCTTGCGCAGGTCGGAAAGTGACCGGATCACATTTTCCACAGTCATGCCTATATACTCAGCGATTTCTTTCCGGGAAACCGGTAAATCAAATGAATTGCTTTTATAGATACTTTTTGCGAAATACAGAAGAATATATGCAATACGGCCATACAGTCTTTTTTGTTTTACTTCAAGAAAATCCAAGATGATCCGGTCAGTTGCTTTGTTGACTTTTTCAATCAGACTCAGTGCGAACCTGCCATTTCCGGTGGCGATACTGATAATTTCATCCATTTTGATGTTACAGGTTATGGAATCTTCAAGTGCTGCTACTGAATAGATGTACCTCTTTTCAGAGAAAATACTGAGCAGGCTCACAAAATCAAGTGGCAATGCAAAACAAATGATCTGTTCCCTGCTGTTGCTTCCACTGTGGTATAACTTGACCAGTCCCGATTTCAGGTAAATAAACTCATGGATTTCCGCTCCTTCCCGAATAATAATTTCTCCTTTTTGATATTCACGTTCGACTTTACGAGAACAAATAGATTCAATTTCCAGGGTGCTGACATTCTCAAAGAAAAGTGATTTCAGTTCGCATCCTTCGCAATTGCATGTGAGCATGTTATCTGTGACAGTCATAGAAGTAAAATTACAATATTAATCAATTCCTTATGTCCTGGATGAATGATTCATTTTCAGTCCGGGATATTCTGATAATGACCCCTTTCTGGTTTAAAAGCTGATCCTGTTCCTGTTTCCATTCCTGATTCCACTTTCCGGATCAGAAAAATTTCTTCGGAACCATAAGCAAAATATTAATATCAAATTCCCGTATGATAATTATCATAACCTGATACTTATCATATGCATCCTGTAAACATAATGGCGGATTGTTCTGTTATTTTGTTACAGAATTCACATTAAAATCAGATTGCAGCATGAGAAAAATAATCATACTCGGAGCAGGAACTGCCGGAACCATTATGGCAAACAAACTCCGTAAAGCACTTGACCGGGAGGAATGGAACATTACAATTATCGATAAAGAAAAAAACCATTATTACCAACCCGGTTTCCTATTTATTCCTTTTGGCATATACGATAAACAGGATGTCATCAAGCCAAAAAGTGATTTTATTCCCGCCGGTGTGAATATGCTGTATCAGGAAATAGACCGTGTGGATCCCGAAAATCACCGTGTGGTACTTTCAAATGGTAAATCCCTTGATTATAATTTCCTGATCATTGCCACAGGTGCCGGATTAAGTCCGGAAGAAACGCCGGGCATGAAAGATATGCTCTGGTACAAAGAAATTTTTGATTTCTATACGGTTGACGGAGCCTTAGCACTGCGTGAATATTTCAGAACATGGGAAGGAGGCAGACTGGTTCTTGCAATTACTGAAATGCCCTTTAAATGTCCTGTTGCCCCGATTGAATTTGTATGTCTTGCCGAGGCTTATTTCACGGAAAAGGGAATCCGCGACAAAGTTGATATATCATTTGTGACGCCACTTGCCGGAGCATTTACCAAGCCAGTTGCCACTCAGATGCTGAGTGACCTGCTAAAAGAAAAAGACATTAACATCATTCCTGATTTCTATATCGAACGTATTGATAATGAAAATAGGAAACTTATTTCCTATGATCAGAAGGAGGTTCCTTTTGACGTCCTTACCGTAATTCCTGTCAATAAGGGTGCTGATTTCATCGGTCAAAGCGGACTGGGTGACGACCTGAATTTTGTTCCCGTGAACAAGCATACCTTGCAGCATGAAACCTATAGAGACATTTTTGCTATCGGTGACGCAGCGGACCTTCCTACATCAAAAGCAGGCTCCGTAGCGCACTTTTCAGCCGAGATCCTTTTTGAGAACCTGCTCAGCGCCATCGAAAACAGGCCTTTAAAAGCACTTTATGACGGGCATTCCAACTGCTATATCGAAACAGGTTACGGGAAAGGTGCACTGATCGATTTCAACTATGAAACCGAGCCTCTTCCGGGAACATTTCCCCTGCCCGGTATCGGACCTTTCGGTTTATTGCAGAATACCAAGATCAATCATTACGGTAAATTGCTGTTCAGATGGATCTACTGGCACATCCTGCTGAAAGGAAAAGAACTGCCCATCGAAGCTGAGATGAGCATGGCCGGTAAACGAATGGTTAAATATTAATACGTAATTCATGATGAATGAATACAATCAATTACAACAACAAATCAAGGAGATAAACGGGAAACTTGATTCCTTGCTCATTAACATGCAAGAGCAAAAACTGAAAAGATCTGCAGTTGAAGATCTCACTTCAGACCTTACCATTATCGGAAAGGATATGTATGACTCGGCTGTTGCAGAACTTGAGAACCATTCGGTTGAACTCGATCTTGAAGAGATAAAACTGTTCACCATCAAGTTGCTCAAGAACGTGCCCACACTTACGGGCATGATCAATATGGTCGAAAGCCTTGCTGATCTTGCTAAAGATGCCGGACCGATAGTGAATGAGATGATCATTGATTTTACCAGGAAATTGCATGAATTCGAAGCCAAAGGCTATTTTGAATTTTTCAGGGAAAGCGGCAAAAAAATCGATCATGTGATACAGATCTTCAACCACATGAATGTGGATGAAATCCCGGACTACTCCATATGGAAGTTATTAAGAATATTACGTAGTCCCGAAGTAAGAAAAGTTATGACGTTTTTGCTTATTTTCATGAAAAATATTGCCCGATACGACCAACATTACAAAGGCAATGAAATCCAAAATATGGAACCTCATAAGCATAATATTGAAACCTAAAATATGTAACATTAAACATATAAAATTATGGCAGACAAAGTAATAGCAGGCATAACGGTAAATGTAAATGCCGAGGGATATTTCGAAGATCCTTCACAGTGGAACAAAGAAATGGCAATTGAAATGGCCAGAGAATATGACATCGAACTGACTGATAAACATTTTGAGATACTCAAGTACCTGCGTGAAAAATATCTGGCAGGTGAACAGCTAACGATCCGTAAGGTGGGGAATTCAGGAATCACGGATATTAAAGGTTTGTACCAGCTTTTTCCGGGCGGACCTTTGAAAATATCATCAAGACTGGCCGGGATACCCAAACCTGCAAGCTGTATTTAACAGGATACAAAATTGTAAACCATAAAAAATAGGAAAATGGCAACGAAAGAGGAATATCCCCTGAAAAAAGTATGCATCATATGCGCCAAGGGAACGATCGAGGATGTATATGCAGCGCTTATCATGGCAAATGGAGCTGTAATGGAAGGCATTGAGGCCAAATTGTTTTTCACTTTCTTTGGATTGGACGCCATCACAATAAAACAAATGAACAAACTTCATACCGGTACGGTGGGAAATCCGGCCCTGCGCATGCCGGGAGGTTTGCCCTTCCCGACATTACTTGGTATGCTGCCCGGCGTTGAAGCAGGTGTGTCCTTCATGATGAAAAGCCAGATGGAAAAACTTGATGTCCCTCCGGTAAAGGAATTTTTAGAAATGATCGTTGCAGGAGGAGGAGAAATCTATGCATGTAAAATGGCAGCAGATATGTTCAAGATAGAAAAAGAAGATCTTACCGAGGAGGTCATTGATATTATAACGGTGGGCCAGTTCTATGAAATGGCTGGAGGACAGGGAACACAGATCATCTTTATCTGACATACCGGACCAGACTTGACACTCCGGATGTTGAAATGTGTTGGTTGGATTGAATGGTTGGATTGATTGCAAAAATCCGGTACTGTAAAGAGTAACCGAATTTTTCGCATTTATTGTATTTCTGGATCAAAACGTTTCCGGATAAAATACCGAATCGTAAAACAGATTCATCTGGGCTGCAAAATAAAGGCCATATTGTCTGAAGGTCTCTTTTGTCCGTTCATTAGGCTTCCAGTCGAAGAATGCATGGCCAGCCCCTCCGACCTGAATGTACTCTGCACGCTGCCCGGCAGCCACCAATGCGTTAAGATATGTCTGAACCATTCATCAGCCCACAACCTAAAAATATTCCGGCCCATCCGGCAAGCTTATGCCGAAGAAAACTCAGGCATCCGGCAAGTAGGTTCCCGAGTCCGTTGACAGTAAACAGGATGATTCCCGGGATCAGAAAATCCTTAAAAGGTGAATCCTCCAGCATACCTAAGGGCATCTGTATCTTGCTGCCGTCAGGATTTACCATCATCAAAAAACCAGCGCCCAATGCACCCAGTGCAATAAACAGCTGTAATATGCCCCTCAATGACCAGAAATGTTTTTTTCATAGCAGGCTGCCGCATTCATTGAAATCAAGACCCTAATTCAATCCTGTTACCGCAGGAATTGTAAAAAACAATATCACCGCAGTCCCTCCGCAGGTCACAATACTTTTCAACACCTGTACAATGGCATACACCGATCCGATCAGGACTGATCTGCCTCAAAGAATCAACCACACATCTGTATTGGCCTTCCGTGCAACCTTTCAGGTGAAATCCTCCCAAAACCATATGTACAGGCAGTTTAAAATAATCCTTTGCCGCAAGCAGTATGTTGGAGATCCCGCGGTGCGAACAGCCGCTGATCACGGATATTTTCCCGTTATGGACCATTGTCAGGTAAAGCTCATCCTCAAACTCATCGGGCCTGAATCCGTTTCCCGTATTCGTAATAAATCCGGAAAACCCCGTATCTGCTGAATTATTAATCGGGATATCCGGCATAATAAAAACATCTTTTTCAATTTCCACAGGTTCCTTCACAAGAACAATCCGTTTCTTAAGCGCAACACGGGGGAACATCACCCCTATATCCTTGTGAGCGCCTTTCAGTTTATCCGACAAAGCCTCCTTCTTAAGATACACCCGAGCTTTGCCGTTCATTTCAGAAAAAGTTTTCAGTCCGCCCACATGATCATAATGCCCGTGACTGATCACAACATCATCCACATCATTCAAATCAATCCCCAGTATGCGTGCATTGTGAATCAGCGCATTGCCCTGTCCGGTGTCAAAAAGGATTTTCTTACTGTTGATCTCGATTAAGAGTGAAAGACCATGTTCCGCAAGCAGTCCGGCTTGATAGGTCAGATTTTCGCAAAGTGTCGTAATTCTCATGATTCATATTGATTCGAAGTATCCACATAAAAGTAGTGATTTCAATTTTGATTTCAATACAAAAATCCAATGAGCCAGAACGGAATTATTTGCGATACGGGAAATTCAATATTATCCCGAACCACAAATGCATCTTTCAGTGTTTGTATCTGATCATGCTTTTTGTTTTTTCCGCCGATTTCAAATATCCATTTGCCGTCTGCAATAAAATCGCCTTTCATCGGGTAATGAACAGCATGTGAAAACTGCAACTGATTGAGAAAGAATGTTTCCCTCAGACTACCTTTGTCCGGTTGACAGATGGAAAGTGTGTATGCCGGATTCGGATTATTCAGACTGATCTTTTCAGGTTTTAGCAGAATGGCAGTGCTTATTCCTGAAGGATATAACTGACTGATAAGACGGGCCTGTTCCAGGTAATACAGACAGGAATTTATGGAATTGCGGTGTATATCACTTTTTTGGGCAATCCTGGTTAAATTTTGTGTAAGCGGAACATTTCCGGCAGTTCATCCCCGTTTCTCAAAGCTAACAATTCCCTGAATGAAAGACCTTTCAGTTCATGCATCATTAACCGCCGGCTCAGATCAGCCTCTTCTTTTGCAATATCGATACGATCAGATCAATGTAATCATAATCAATGGAATAGTGGTTTATGGTCCGGTCCTGCATGATTCCACAGTCTCCTTTAATGTGCACCCCCACATTATGGTTTTATTACGCATATCAGACACATCTGATTATTGTATCTGACTGAAAATGAAATCGTAATCTAATTAAGCATATTGGTGCCCGTGCTTTCGACCCTGCTGCTGATGCAGTTCATGCTGTGCACAGGGTGAGCCGGAATCATAAATGGCACCGGCCAGAAAAGCTTCTGCCAGAGCCCTTACATTACCGGAACAACCACGGTATACTTCAATACCATGCTGTCCCAGAATATTTGCAGCCCCTGTACCCATATTCCCTGCCAGCATAATGGTCACGCCTTTTTCTTTTAACACGGATGCAATATCTGATTTACAGCCACAGCCAGCTGTTGCGGGAAGTATCTCAGATTCAATGATATTCTTGTCATCATCCACAGTCATTACCGTATAGCTCTCACAATGACCAAAATGGTGATCCAGTTTTGTCCCTGTTGTGGGAATCGCTATCTTCATAAATTCGCTTTTAAGATTGCAAAATATACCGGAGTGTTATCAATTTAACAAAGATAGTGAACTTTTACCAATTCTTAAAAGGAAAATCAGGAAACTGTTACGAATTGTAATACAAAAATCTGAATCAGAGATATTTAAAAATTGCTACGAAACTGATTACTTCATTTTTAATACTGAAAAAACTTACTTAAATTTGAATTATTCATAAGTAACCTAAATTAAAAATATCAATTATGGGCAAACAAGCTGTTGACATTCTGGACCTGGATGTAAAAAAACTCATCGAAATGCTGAATGCGGCCCTTTCTGAAGAGTGGCTTGCATATTATCAGTACTGGATTGGCGCACGGATGATGGAAGGACCCATGCGGAGTGAGATCGAACCCGAATTGTTGTTGCATGCCGATCAGGAATTAAACCATGCCGTGATGGTTGTTGACAGGATCATCCAGCTCGGAGGCACACCTGTGCTTCATCCAGAGGACTGGCTGAGCCTTGGCCGGTGCGGATACGACGCCCCTGAAGACCCTTATATCGAAATAGTGCTCGACCAGAATCTCAAGGGTGAGCGGTGTGCCATACAGCGCTACAAAGAGATTGCAGATTTCACCAACGGGAAAGATCACACCACACATCAGATGGCAACCAACATCCTGAATGAAGAACTGGAGCATGAACATGATATCGAGGACTGGATCACAGATATCAACCGCATGAAAGAGGAACTCAGGAAGATCAGGATATAGGCCGCAAAAGATTGGGTTGCCTGCAAATACACTTTGCACTTTTCATTTGTATCTTATAGCACAGCGGAAATATTTTTCTCAAGTTTTGCTATAACTGAACCGTTATTTCTCAAATAACGGATGTCAAATCTTTTTATT
>JAFGPB010000015.1 GCA_016926205.1 Bacteroidales bacterium | reverse complement strand
CAGTGGCGGACAGGCGTATCTGTCGGACACTGCGAACAGGGCTTTGATGAAAGCAGAACAATCTCTTAAAGATTTCGGCGATGAATATGTTTCACTGGAACACATGTTACTCGGACTGATGCAGGTTTCCTGTGATATGTCCGATCTGTTAAAGGACATCGGACTGAACTTCAGGGATGTGAAAGCTGCAATTAATGAACTCCGTAAGGGCGGCAGGGTCACCAGTCAGTCTGCCGAAGAAACTTACCACGCACTCGCAAAATATGCAATAAACCTGAATGAGCGTGCAAAAAACGGTAAACTTGATCCGGTTATCGGAAGGGAGGACGAGATTCGGCGTGTGCTGCAAATCCTGTCACGACGTACAAAAAATAATCCTGTACTTGTTGGTGAACCTGGTGTCGGCAAGACTGCTATCGCGGAGGGTATAGCCTTTCGTATCGTTAATGGGGATGTTCCCGAGGATCTGGTTTCAAGGGAGATCTATTCACTTGATATGGGCTCTTTGCTTGCAGGTGCCAAATACAAGGGCGAGTTTGAGGAAAGGCTGAAAGCTGTTATAAAGGAAGTAGTGTCATCAAACGGCAGAATTATCCTCTTTATTGATGAGATCCATACCCTGGTGGGTGCAGGAGGTGGCGGTGAAGGGGCGATGGATGCCGCAAACATACTGAAACCCGCTTTAGCAAAAGGAGAACTGAGGTCTGTGGGGGCTACAACATTAAATGAATATCAGAAATATTTTGAAAAGGATAAAGCACTTGAAAGAAGATTCCAGAAAGTATACATCGATGAACCGGATGAAGAGGATGCTATATCGATCCTCCGGGGCATCAAGGAACGATACGAAAATTATCATAAGATCCGCATCAAGGATGAGGCTATTGTAGCTGCCGTTCAGTTGTCCATGCGGTATATAACGGACAGGTTTCTTCCGGATAAGGCCATAGACCTGATTGACGAAGCTGCAGCGCGTATGCGGCTTGAAATGAATTCCAAACCCGAGGAGATCGATACGCTTGACAGGAAGATCCAGCAGCTCGAAATAGAAAAGGAAGCTTTTAAAAGAGAAAAGGATAAAGCACGTGTTGAACAGATCAATGGTCAGCTGGTACAACTTGAGGATGAGCGCAAGCAGCTGATGGCACTGTGGCAGGATGAAAAGGCGGTTGTACAGAAAATACAGCGACTGAAGCAGGAGATTGAAAATCTGAAATACCAGGCTGAAAGATCTGAAAGAGACGGAGATTTCGGGAAAGTGGCTGAAATACGATACGGACTGCTTCCGAAAGCAGAAGAGAATCTGGAGGAAACGGTACTCAAACTGAAAGAATACGAACGTAACGGGAAGCGTATGGTCAGGGAGGAGATCAATTCGGAAGATATTGCCGAGGTGGTTTCCCGTTGGACCGGTATACCGGTGAAGCGCATGCTGCAAAGCGAGAAGGAAAAACTGCTCCATATAGAGGAAGAACTTCATAAAAGAGTTGTCGGACAAGATGAAGCAATTCATGCCGTGGCAGCTTCCATCAGGCGGAGCAGGACAGGTCTTTCGGATGAAAAAAAGCCGGTTGGTTCGTTTTTGTTCCTGGGTACAACAGGCGTTGGAAAGACCGAACTGGCTCGTGCTCTTGCGGAATATTTGTTTAACGATGAGAATCTGCTGACGCGCATGGATATGAGTGAATACCAGGAGCGACATGCGGTATCGCGACTTGTCGGTGCTCCTCCGGGTTATATCGGATACGAGGAGGGCGGTCAGCTCACCGAAGCAGTAAGAAGAAAACCCTATTCAGTGATATTGCTTGATGAAATAGAAAAAGCCCATGCGGATACGTTTAATATCCTTCTGCAGGTACTGGAAGACGGAAGACTGACAGACAACAAGGGCAGGATCGCCAATTTCAAAAATACCATCGTCATCATGACATCCAATCTGGGATCCGATATCATCAGGGAAAATTTTGAAAAGATCACCGAAAACAATGTGGAAACAATTATCGAGCATACTAAAAATCAGATATTCGAATTCTTGAAGCAGAGCGTCAGGCCTGAGTTTCTGAACCGGATTGATGAGCTGATCATGTTCAAACCATTGACCAGAGAGGATATTGCCGGTATTATCCGCATTCAGCTGGGACATCTACAGCAGGTATTGCAGAAACAGGAGATCAGTTTTCATGTTACCCGTAATTGCATGAAGTATCTTGAACAACAGGGATTTGATGTTCAGTTTGGGGCAAGACCGTTAAAACGTCTGATCCAGAAAAAGATCATGGATGAAATATCCCTGGCCATACTTGAAGACAGAGTGAAATCCGGATCCCATATCGTTATTGATGTGGATAACGATCAAACAGTGATTCGGGAACCGGAGCATGAACAGGAAAAAGAATATTTCAAAGGTTATGATTAAACGGATTATCGCGGACATACTCATGCAGAAAAAGCCGGACACAATGATGGGTCCGGCTTTTAGCTTCATATGAGCATCATGTGCGATCAATGGGGTAATAATACTTCATCGATAACGTGCACAACTCCGTTGGTTCCCTGAATGTCAACAAGAATCACATTGGATGTTCCGTTTATGGTGACGGTTGCACCAACATCAACAGAAATATTATCCCCATGAAGTGTCGGAACATCACCGCTGCTCAGGTTTTCTGAACGGACATTACCGCTGACAACATGGTAGAGCAATATGGGCTGCAACTGTTCTTTAGAAAGATTGGCGATTCCGGATACGCCGAGTGCGGTGAATAAATCCTCAAAAGCTTCGTTGGTCGGTGCAAAAACCGTATAAGGTCCGTCATCCAGCAGCGATTCAGTCAATTCCGCCTTGACTACGGCCTGAACAAGAATGCTGAAATCTGAATTGTTCAGGGCAATATCCACCAAATCAGGTGGCAGCAACACTTCGTCAATGACATGGATCACACCATTGCTGGCCATATTGTCAGCGCTTGTGACTTCAGCAGAACCGTTCAGAATGACGCTGCCCACTTCGACCTGAAGAGAGATTTTGGAATCTCCCGGACCCGGACTCAACGTACTGACAAAACCCGTCGAAAGGTTTGTTGATAATGCCTGACCGGAAAGAACATGATAGAGCAAAACAGGGGTCAGCGCTTCAGCAGAAAGATCATCCAGTCCCGTTACACCCAGATCATTGAACAATAGATCGAAAGCATCATTTGTAGGTGCAAACACGGTAAATGGTCCGCCACCCTGCAATGTTGATGCAAGATTGGCCTTTGACAGGGCAGCTACAAGAGTTGAAAATGAATCATCGGAAGACGCGATTTCTACAATGTTTTGTTCCGTTTGATCCATTTCCTCATCCTTCTCCTCACAGGAGGTAAAGACAAACACTCCTAAAAGCAATAATGCCATTAAGGAGTAAAGACTTTTCTTCTTCATTGTTTTCATGATTATTTGGTTTTAAAATTTATGTAGGAATAACAACAGAAAAAGAAAAAATGTTT